>JACMOJ010000217.1 GCA_014378085.1 Burkholderiales bacterium
ATGTACGCGGTGTACCACGGTCCGCGTGGTCTGACTGAGATCGCGCGACGTACGCATACCTTGGCGTCTACCTTCGCAGCCGGTGTGAAACAATTGGGCTACAGCCTTGGTGCCTCGCATTTGTTCGATACGGTGGCGGTGCAGACAGGCGATCATCAACAAGCGATCCTCTCCGCAGCACTGGCCGAGGAAATCAACTTGCGCGATTTCGGAGAATGGAAATACGCTGGCGTGTCGTTTGACGAAACCCATGGCCCGGCTGACGTCGAGCAGTTGCTGTCGATTTTTGCGAGCGCCGCTGGCAAGCCCGCACCGAAGTTTGCTGAGATCAAAGCGACGTCGATGATTCCAGCAACGTTGCTGCGCACATCCGCGTTCCTCACCCATCCGGTGTTCAATACGCATCACTCGGAAACCGAAATGCTGCGCTACATTCGTGGCCTCTCTGACAAAGACTTGGCGCTCGATCGCACCATGATCCCGCTCGGATCTTGCACCATGAAACTAAATGCAACGACCGAGATGATTCCGGTAACGTGGCCGGGATTCAACGCTGTCCATCCGTTTGCGCCGGTGGATCAAACGCTCGGCTATCAAGAGTTGACGTCAACCCTCGAAGCGCAGCTTTGTGAGATCACTGGCTACGATGCGGTCTCACTACAGCCAAACTCCGGCGCGCAAGGCGAATACGCTGGCTTGTTAGCGATTCGTGCTTATCATCGTTCACGCGGCGAGGGTCATCGTGATGTTTGTTTGATCCCGTCTTCTGCGCACGGCACCAACCCCGCATCCGCGCAGATGGTCGGCATGGAAGTGGTGGTATGCGCCTGTGATGAACACGGCAACGTCGACGTCGCGGATTTGACGGCCAAGGCGGATCAATACAAAGACCGACTCGCGGCGTTGATGGTGACGTATCCATCCACCCACGGCGTGTTTGAAGACGCGATCAAAGAAATCTGCGCCATCATTCACGATCGTGGTGGTCAGGTGTACATGGATGGCGCGAACTTAAACGCGCTAGTCGGTGTGGCGCAGCCGGGTAAGTTTGGTTCCGACGTCTCGCATCTCAATCTCCATAAGACGTTTTGTATTCCGCACGGCGGTGGTGGGCCGGGTGTCGGGCCGATTGGAGTCGGCAAACATCTGGCACCATTCCTGCCGGGGCATCCGATGAAAAACGATAGTGCGGTGGGACCGGTATCAGCCGCCCCATTCGGCTCAGCGTCTATCCTGCCGATCTCGTGGGCGTACATCGCGATGATGGGTGCGTCGGGCTTGCGGCGTGCCACGGAAGTAGCAATTCTGAATGCCAACTACGTCGCGAAACGTTTAGCGCCGCACTATCCGGTGCTCTATTCGGGTAACGAAGGTTTGGTGGCGCACGAGTGTATTTTGGATATTCGCCCGCTGAAAGACATCACGGGTATCAGCAATGAAGACGTGGCAAAACGGTTGATCGACTTTGGTTTTCACGCGCCCACCATGAGTTTTCCGGTGGCAGGCACGTTGATGATCGAGCCAACCGAGTCCGAATCGAAAGTGGAGCTTGATCGCTTTTGCGACGCGATGATTCAGATACGCGAAGAAATTCGTGCGGTGGAAGAAGCGCGCATCGACCGCGACGATAATCCGCTGCGTAACGCGCCGCACACCGCGCAAATGTTGATGGCCGAAAACTGGGTGCACGACTACACCCGTGAAGCGGCGGCGTATCCGGTGCCGAGTTTGAAGGCAAACAAGTATTGGGTGCCGGTCGCGCGGGTAGACAACGTCTACGGCGACCGCAACTTGGTGTGTTCGTGCCCGCCGCTGGAAAGTTACATGACCGACGTGGCGGCTGCGGCGGAGTAATTTCGTAAACGCTAGAAAGGGCGGGGGTTTTCAGGCGAAACGGGCTGGAAGCACCCAGCCCGCTTGCCGTTTAGATACGGGGAAATTCTAAAAACGTCTTCGTCCTAGCAAACAACTACAAGAGTTGTGCCGGGCTGGGCCCCAGCGCGTCGTCACCTATGGACGCTACCGACCAAACAGCCCCTTTAGTAGCTCAATCGGGTTCGGCTTTTTTTCTTCTTTGTCCTTACCCTTGGCCGGTTCATCACGCGTGCCACGCCCACGTCCCTCGTTGTCGCCCATGCCGCCGAGCATTGAGAACAATGTCGATTTGACGCGAACCTTGGTTTGCCAATCGGGCTCCCAAGCAATTTTGGGATCAGTCGGGCGCGGTGGAAACGCAAAGTACGCTTCCGAGCCGTACGCAATCATACGCAGCATACCGCCGCCGCTTTCGGGGAAGATACCTTTTGGCACCGCGCATTTGGTGGTGGCCGCCGGAAGAATTACTTTCTCGCCGAGCCACTTGTCGATGTTGCTGTTCGATTGGTAATCCAGCAAGCCAAAGCCAACATCGGGCAACTCACTGGAGGTCCAAAATATGGCCTCACCGGAATCATTGCTGTCAGATTTGCCGCCCATCACCGCAATGAAATATCCACGTGCGTGGGGGATGGTTTGCCATTCAAGATCGACACCGGTTTCGTTCTTGCGCTGGCTGAGTTGAATAGGCGGCATCAGGTCTTGTGGTGCGCCAAGGCTTACCTTGAAAGAGTCAGGGATGCCATTGCCGATGAAGGTGTGTTGACCGATGAGTGAGGCGCTGTCTGGAACCTGCCGATCATCTTGTTTGTTTGGCCACGCTGGGTGTCCCGGCTCTGCACGTGCACCTTTGGTGGTCGAGCCACGCGACACAAAGAATTTGCCGAAGTCCTCAATGCGCGCCGTGGCTGCGTCAAGCGTGCGTGGTTGGCCCGGGCGAATATTTTCGCCGCAACCCCAGTAGATCGACATCTTGCCGCGGGGTTTTTCGTACGACGGTTCATACGGTCTTTCATCGACTGGGCCGGGCGGTAACGGTTTTTCCGGAATTGGCGCAACGAGCTTGAGTGATTCGCCCAAACTCATCACGCCGGGAATCATCTGGGTGGCTTCTGCAAGCGCGCGATTCTTGTTGGAGAAAACCGAAACATCAACATATTTGCCGCTACCCAGTCCCATGCTGCGGGTTTGGCCGAAGGTGTTGCCGCCGCCGGTCACCGCGCCGGTGGCCCCTCGAGCCATGCCGCCAAGTGCACCGAATAATCCACCGCTGCTGCTGCCCTGTGCCATGCCCGCCATCATATTGCCGCCGGGCATATCACTGGCAGCGGTGGCGACATCAATGTAGGCAAGCGCAATCGGCGGCTTTACCACTTGTGGCGGTGCCTTCATTTGGGCCAGCAACGTTGCTGAAGTGGCGCTGGTGATGGCTGCGAGAACCGCGAGCGTGGTGAGCCGAAGCGTTGGACGGGACAACATTTGATTAAAGTACATGACGGACTCCTTGTCGTTAAGGGCAATGTTGGGCAAGTATGCGCGGTCGTGTTGTTGGTATTTTTGGTGTTGTTTGTATTGCTCAAAGAGTTAAGGCTGCGTGGTTTGCGATTTTATTGTGCGAGGTTATCAGCGTTTTGCGGATTTGGGGCAAACGTCAGAACGGCGTTGTACTTTCCTCGGTATGCCTCGGTATGCCACGTTATGCCCAGGTGATCCGTAGTGCGCCATTGCCTAGCAAGGCGAAATATTAAGTGTAAATGGCGGGTGCAAATACGAGGGCAGTGGCGGCTCAAAAAGCGGGGCAAGTAAATGACCGAATATCTAGTCGAGTTTGGCGTTCGCTTTTTTACCAATACCTACCAGTGTACGCCTTCGGCTTTTAGATAGGACGCAAACGCGGGTTCGCTGATTAATAAATCAACGCAGTTGATCAACACTACTTGGCGTTGGCTTGTGCCGTCAAAAATGCAACAGCACTTTCCAGCACACGATCGCGATTAAGGATGTAGTCGTCGCGCGTCATCTTGACCTCGATGTCTGGCGCAACCCCGTCACCTTCCACGCGCCCGCCGCTTTTGGTCACAAAGCCGATTTCGCTATAGGCCATTTGTGCGCCGCCCGGCACATCGGCCAGCCCGAAGTAGCCGAGCAAACACCCGCAGGTGCGTTGGCCGATCAACGTGGCGCGTTTGCTCTCTTTCATCACGCTGGAAAAGACTTCCGAGGCCGAGGCGGAACTTTCGTTGGTCAATACCACCACTGGCTTGGTGTAGGCTCGGTCACCAACACCTTTGATGACTTCGTCCATTTTGGTGATCGGGTAGAAGAAGACAGAAATCGGTTTGCCGGTCCGCGTTAACGTCTTCATGCCGGTTTGTGTGTCCTTAAAAAATCGCGCAAGCAAGTTCCTCGACATGCCGCCCGAGCCACCGCCGTTATTGCGCAGGTCGATGATCATGCCGGGGGTGTCTTTCATCTTCTCAATTTCGGCGACGATGCCGGCTTCAAGATTGCCGAGGAAGTTTGAAAAACGAATGTAGCCAAAGCCTGACGGCAATACACGCGGGGTGAAGTCGGGTGGAGTCGCAAATTTGCGCCGTTTCATACTGACATCAAACGTCGCGCCGTCTGCGCGGACAAACCCCATCACGACTTCCGTGCCGATATCGCCAGCATTGATCTTGCGTGCGGCACCGCGGGTGCGTGCCCACGGCGTTGATGTATCACGAGATTCGGCAATCAGCTTACGATAAAGGGGCAGGGCCGCTTCACCATTGATGGTGCGAATCGTCATACCCGCGCGAACACCCGCCCACCAAGCGTCTGATTGGGGGTTTACGCTGGTCACCACAATTGCGTCGTCGAGCTCGACAAATCCTAGGCCAGTACTGTGGGATTCGCTGTTGCGCTGCTGCTGAACCAGTTTTGGCGAATGAATGCGGGTATGCGAGTCTTTTAATTCTCCGGTCATTTTGTCGAGCAGCTCCCAAAACTCGTCGTCGGTTTTAGCCGCAAGTAAATTAGGCTCGTACTTGGTCCGCACCGCCTGCCAATCAACGCCGTTGAGTTTTGGGTCGTAATAACGCTCATTGACCGTGGTCCAAACAAAATCAATCGCTGCCTGCCGCCAGTTGTCGTCCGGCATTGGCACCGGCGTGGTGGGGACGGGTGGTACTACATTGGTACGGGTGAGGATGCGGTTGGGGTCGAGGATGGAGCAGCCCGTTGCGGCCACCAGCAGCAAGCCGCAGATGAAAAGATGTGGTAATCGTGCCAATGGTGCCAATAGTGGCAACGGTGGCAACCATGGATATCGCGAAAATAGTGGCATTGGTGGCATCTAAGTAGGAGGGCAGCGAGGCTGCCGACGGCGCATTTTAGCAGCGCAGGTTGCGCCGCCGACGCTTATGTCGCCAATGGCGAGAGGCATATTTCCGGTAAACTTCCCCCTCCCATTTTGGCTATGACACAATCACGGTCAGAGGTTGGGTGTGGATCCAATATCGGCAATGGACGACCTTGCCGAAATCGATGATCCGCCGCGAAAACCACCGAAAACACGATTCTAGGAGTTTGTCGATGTCTGCTGTACTTTCCCCCGCTGCCAAGCTCACCGAAGCGGCCGCATCTTCCACGTCGGGTTCAGTTTCCACCACGACGCTAGACGACAAATACCTGCTTGATCATGGCCGTGTTTATCTGACCGGTACCCAAGCCCTTGTGCGCTTGCCAATGATTCAGCGCCAGCGTGATCTCGCCGCCGGCCTCAATACCGCAGGTTTCATTTCTGGCTATCGCGGCTCTCCACTTGGCGCGTACGATCAGGCGCTGTGGAAAGCGGAAAAATTTCTTAAAGAAAAGCACATATTCTTTACGCCGGGCGTGAATGAAGAACTCGCGGCCACCGCCGTGTGGGGCTCCCAACAAGTTGGGCTATTCGCCGGTGCGAAATACGATGGTGTATTTGGCATCTGGTACGGCAAAGGTCCAGGCGTTGACCGTTGTGGCGACGTGTTCAAACATGCCAATGCGGCAGGTACCTCGAAATACGGCGGAGTGCTGTTGATCGCCGGTGACGACCATGCGTGTAAATCATCCACCTTGCCGCACCAGTCCGAACACGCCTTCGATGCGGCGATGATCCCGGTGCTCTACCCCACCGGGGTGGCAGACATTATTGAATTGGGCCTGCATGGTTTTGCCATGTCACGCTACTCCGGCTGTTACGTGGCACTGAAGTGTGTGTCGGACACGGTGGACGCGGCGGCGTCGGTGAATTTGGATATTGATTCGCCGCGTGTGGTGTTACCAGAAGACATTGATCTCTCTGCGGGTGGGGTACACATTCGCTGGCCGGATGTACCACTCGAACAGGAGCTGCGTTTGCAGCACGACAAAATTTACGCGGCGCTCGCGTATGCGCGGGTGAATAAACTCAATCGGGTGACCATTGATTCGAGCGAGCCAAAGCTCGGCATCATAGCCTCCGGAAAAAGTTATTTGGACACCATGCAGGCGCTCGAAGACCTAGGTATCGATGCGCGTCATGCAGCCGAGATCGGCTTACGCGTGATGAAAGTGGCAATGCCGTGGCCGCTTGAGCCAACCGCCGTGCGCGAATTCGCCAGCGGGCTTGACGAAGTATTGGTTGTGGAAGAAAAGCGCCAGCTAATTGAATACCAGCTTAAAGAGCAGTTGTATAACTGGCGCGATGACGTTCGGCCACGGGTGGTCGGAAAGTATGACGAACACGGCGAATGGGAGACGCATCGTAGCCCGTGGCTGTTACCGGCGGCGGGCGAATTGACGCCGGCGATGATTGCGCGGGTGATCGCCAAACGCATCGGTAAGTTCTACACGTCAAAAATTGTGGAAGCGCGACTGAAGTTCATCGAAGACAAAGAGGCGGCGCTGGCCCGGCCGCGTTCAAAAGTCGCGCGTATCCCGTTCTTTTGTTCAGGTTGCCCGCACAACACCAGTACACGAGTGCCGGAAGGCTCCAAAGCGTTGGCCGGTATCGGTTGCCACTACATGGTGACGTGGATTCGTCCTGAAGAAACCATGACCTTCACGCAGATGGGCGGCGAGGGTGTGCCGTGGGTGGGCATCGCCCCGTTTACCGAAACGCAACACGTTTTTGCGAACCTAGGCGACGGCACCTATTTCCACTCGGGTTTGTTGGCCATTCGTGCGGCCGTAGCCGCCAAGGTCAACATCACTTACAAGATTTTATTTAATGACGCGGTCGCCATGACCGGCGGGCAACCCGTCGACGGCCCGCTCAATGTGCCGCAGATTACGCAGCAGGTACACGCCGAAGGTGTGGGTCGAATTGTGGTGGTGACAGACGAGCCGGCGAAGTATCCAACGGCGTCGAATTTTGCGCCGGGGGTCACGGTGCACCATCGTGATGATCTGGACCAAGTGCAGCGAGAGCTGCGTGAAATCGAAGGCACTACCGTTTTGGTTTATGACCAGACCTGTGCGGCCGAAAAACGTCGTCGCCGCAAACGCGGCACGTTTCCGGACCCACAGAAGCGTGTTGTCATCAACGACCTGGTGTGTGAAGGCTGTGGCGACTGCGGTAAAAAATCCAATTGTCTGTCGGTGATGCCGGTGGAGACCGAATTCGGTCGCAAACGTGCGATCGATCAGTCGTCGTGCAACAAAGATTTTTCGTGCGTGAAGGGTTTTTGCCCATCGTTTGTGACCATCGAAGGCGGCCAGCTGCGTAAAAAGAAACCCGTGGTGCAGGAGGTGTTCAATACGCTTCCCGAACCGGTGTTGCCATCACTGGATGCGCCGTGGGGAATTCTGGTTACCGGTGTGGGTGGTACTGGAGTGGTCACCATCGGTGCACTGCTGGGCATGGCCGCACACCTCGAAAATAAAGGCGTCGCGGTACTCGACATGACCGGCTTGGCGCAGAAGGGCGGCAGCGTTTACACACACGTTCGTATCGCGAAATCGCCTGACGATATTTTTGCCGTGCGTATCGCGGCGGGCGAAGCCAATGCCTTGCTCGGCTGCGACATGATTGTGTCGACATCGGACGAAGCGATCGCCAAGATGCAGGCAAACCTCACGCGTGGTGTGGTGAACGCAGAGGTGTCAACGACCGGTGAGTTTACGAAGAACCCTGATCTGCATATTCCGGTGGCAGACCTCGAAGCGACGTTACGCGAAACTATGGCGGCGGTTGAGTTTGTTGATGCAACGGGTATCACCACCGCACTGATGGGGGACGCGATTTTCACCAACCCGTTTGTGATGGGTTACGGTTATCAGAAGGGCTTGATTCCGGTAGCGGCGGCATCGATTAATCGTGCGATTGAGTTAAACGGCGCGGCTGTTGAGAAGAACAAACAAGCCTTTGACTGGGGCAGACGTGCGGCCGTCGATATCGCGGCAGTCAAGAAGGTGGCGTTCCCGGTTGAGCCAATCAGCGGTGTTTACAAGTTGTCTGAGTCCGTCGACGAAATGGTCACACGTCGCAAAGACTTTTTGACGGGTTACCAGAATGCCGCTTATGCCGAGCGTTATGCAACGTTGGTAAGCCGAGTTGCCGCCGTAGAAGCGCAGAAATTTGCCGGCAAAAAAGCACTCACCGCAGCAGTCGCTCGTTACTACTTCAAGGTATTAGCGTACAAGGACGAATACGAAGTCGCACGATTGTATTCAGATATGGGATTTCAGAAGAAGGTCGCCCAGCAATTTGAAGGCGACTACAAACTCACCTTCCATCTGGCGCCGCCGGTGATGTCAACAGTTGATCCCACCACCGGTGAGCCGCGCAAGAAAGTATTTGGCCCTTGGATGATGACGGCGTTTAACGTGTTGGCGAAGTTCAAGGGCTTACGCGGTACTGCGCTTGATGTGTTTGGTTACAGCGATGAGCGCAAGACAGAGCGGCAGTTGATCGCCGACTACGAAGCGCTGATGGAGGAGCTGCTGCGCGATGCCACGGCGGCGAATTACGAGACGGCGGTGGATCTGGCGTCGATCGCTGAGCATATCCGTGGGTTTGGTCACGTTAAACATGCGCATATGGTTGATGCCAAAGCAAGGTGGGCTGAGCTGCTTGCGAAGTTTCGCAGCGGCGAGGTCGGAACGAATAAGCGGGAAATTCGGATTCGGGTGGCAGCGTAGGGGATAGCGTCGGGTACGCAACGCACCTGACGGATGCTTCCTCACTTCTGTCATTCCGACCGGGCGCGCATCATGCGTGACGAGGAATCTAATCCGTTGGTTTGGTTGCGACGGGGCAAGAAACCTGACCACGTATATCCACCGGATGAGATTCCTCACATTCGTTCGGAATGACGGCCTTGTGATTCGCTGGTCTCACCCAAATTGGCGTGCGGCGTTGCTGCTCGGCTTGACCCTAAAGCGCTAATAACGACCGGCGCCTCGGAGCAAAAAAGCGCGAAGATGCCCGTCTCTGCTAGTGTTTTTCGATGCCGATAACATTGTCAAGATTGGGGTTGCGTTGATGGTTTACACGGTTCCAATACATGATGGCGACCATTAACACCGCGACTACCGAGCCAAAGATCACGATGACGGTATTGATATGCCAATCAAAAGACAACATCACCGAGTACGCCGCGACCATCAGCAAAATATTGAGCTGCTCATTAAAGTTCTGCACGGCAATCGAATGTCCAGCCGATAACAACACGTGTCCGCGGTGTTGCAGCAGCGCGTTCATCGGTACCACGAAGAAGCCGCCCAACGCACCAACCAAAATCAGTACTGTGTAAACGGCGGGTTTCGAAAAGGCGAATGGCATCACCATCACGAGTAGCCCCATCGCGACACCAAACGGTAGCACTTTCAACGCCGTCTTAAGCGTCATGAACTTGCCCGCAATCACCGCACCCACCACAGTGCCAACCGCAGTGACGCCCATGAGAATGGAAGCCTGATCAAGCCGCAAGTTAAGTTGTTGTTTGCCCCATTCCAACACGATCAACTGCAGTGTCGCGCCGGCACCCCAAAATAGTGTTGTGACGGCAAGTGAAATTTGCCCGAGTTTGTCGCTCCACAAGGTATCAACACAGTGCCAGAAATCGGTGATGAGTTTGATCGGGTTGCGCCCCTGCGAGACGTAACGCGCACCGGTGTCCGGGATGTTGAGGTTAAAGATCGCCGCAATTGCATAGAACACCGCAATCACCAATATGGCGGCCTCTGGCGCGGTATCAACGCCGGAGGCGAAGTGCGGAACATTCATCGACAGCAACATGCCGGAAATTTTCGGGCTGATCAGCGCGCCGCCGATGACGGTGCCGAGAATGATGGAAACGACCGTGAGGCCTTCGATCCATCCATTGCCTTTTACCAGCTGGTCAGCCGGCAATAGCTCGGTGAGGATGCCGTACTTCGCCGGGGAATACATGGCCGCACCGACACCAACAATCATATAGCCGTAGAACACCACCCAAAATTCGGCATTACCCGTCATCGGTACTGCGTCGTAGAAGAAGATGACGAAGCAGCCGACGATCTTAATCGTGTTGGTGATGAACATCACCCTGCCCTTTGGCATCGAATCGGCGAAGGCACCAACAAACGCCGCCAACACAACGTATGAAACAGCGAATCCCCATTTGACCATCGGCGTCATCCACGCCGGGCCTTCGGGGGGCTGGATGAGGGCGATTGCGGCAATGAACAACGCGTTATCAGCAAGTGAGCTGAAGAACTGCGCCGCCATGATGGTG
>JACMOJ010000218.1 GCA_014378085.1 Burkholderiales bacterium
CGACGTGCAAATCAAGCTGGTGCAATCGATCCCCGGCTTAGAAAACGCGCACATCCTGCGGCCCGGTTACGCAATTGAATACGACTACTTTGACCCGCGCGCGCTGAAAGCCACATTGGAGACCAAAGCCATTGGGGGATTGTTTTTTGCCGGGCAGATCAACGGCACCACTGGTTATGAAGAAGCGGCCGCGCAGGGTTTGCTTGCGGGGGTAAATGCGGCGCTGCAAGCGCAGGATAAAGATGGCTGGTGCCCACGCCGGGATGAGGCGTACATCGGCGTGTTAGTCGACGACCTCATTACCCGTGGCGTCACCGAGCCGTATCGTATGTTCACTAGCCGCGCCGAGTATCGCTTGCAGCTGCGAGAAGACAATGCCGATGCGCGACTCACCGAAATCGGCCGCAAGTTGGGGCTAGTTGATGATGCGCGCTGGGCGGCGTTTGAAACCAAACGTGAAGCAGTGGCGCGCGAAACAGAGCGCCTGAAATCAACGTGGGTGCAGCCGGGTCGGGTAAGTGCCGAGGAAATGACGGCGGCCATCGGGCAGGATATCGAGCGCGACTATTCTTTGTTTGATTTGTTGCGCCGACCAAACGTGAGTTATGACGCGCTGATCGCGCTGCCGCTGGTTGCAGGTCTGCCGACCCTTGGTGTGGCGGATGCCGCCGTCGCGGAGCAGGTTGAGATTGCGGCAAAGTATCAGGGTTACATCGATCGGCAAAACGATGAGGTTGAAAAAAATCGCGCGCAAGAATCACTCAAGTTACCCGCAGAAATCGACTACACCATGGTTCGCGGGCTCTCGAAAGAAGTGCAGCTCAAGCTCAATCAACACAAGCCTGAGACTATTGGTCAAGCATCACGCATCCAGGGCATGACGCCTGCGGCGATATCGTTATTGCTGGTTTACTTGAAGCGCGGATTCAGCGGCGGCGAGATGCGTAGTGGGGAGGGTGGTGTGACGGGTGATGCAGCGGCTGATGCGGCGGGTGGTGTGGCCGGTGTTGGGGCAACTCATATAGATGAGCATGCCGCATGAACGCCGTAGTGCATAAAGATCCCGCCGGGTCGTTGGCGCAATCATTGTCGAAATTGTTGGCCGCGGGCATTGATGAAATGGGTCTCACGCTCGACGCTGCGCAGCAAAATAAATTGCTGGCATATGTCGCGCTACTGGCGAAGTGGAATAAGGTCTATAACTTAACGGCCGTGCGCGAGCCTGAACGGATGATTGGCCTACATCTTCTCGACAGCCTTTCATTGCTGCCGTTTTTGGCGAACGCAAAATCAATATTGGATGTTGGCTCTGGTGGGGGACTTCCGGGCATTTGTGTCGCAATCGGCGCGCCCATGCTGGAGGTTGTGATGCTGGATTCTCTCCAAAAGAAGACCGCATTTGTCCGTCAAGCGATCGGTGAATTAGGCTTAATCAACGCAAACGTAGTGTGTGAGCGTGTGGAAGCCTACCAACCACCACACCAGTTCGATGTGGTCATCTCACGTGCTTTTGCCGAACTCGGTGATTTTGTGAAGGGCGCTTTGCATCTTGTGGCACCAGGTGGACGCATGCTGGCCATGAAAGGTGTTTACCCACACGAAGAGATTGCGCGGCTGCCGGATCATTTGCAGGTGGTCGAAGTGGTGTCGCTGAATGTCCCGCAAATCGAAGGCGCAAGACATTTGGTCATTCTGAAGCCAGTTGATGCGTAGCTTGATGTTAATATGCATCAATATTGGTGCAATTTTCCTAGCTACTGCGTCGAAAGAAGAATATGAGAACCACGGTGACCATCGAAGACGAATTGTACGAAAAAGCACTTGCCGTGGCTGACCCGGGCATGGATCGCGCCGATCTGTTTCGAGAGGCCATTCGTACCTTTGTACGCGTGCAAGCGGCGAAACGATTGGCGTTACTGGGTGGGACTGTGCCGGCGATGCAAGGCGTATCCCGCCAACGCGCGGCTTAGTTTCATTCGCGAAATAAATCGTTGTGGTGCTAATTGATACGTCGGTCTGGGTGAATCACTTTCGCCAGAGTGACAAAACACTTGTGAGCCTGATTGAAATGGATTTTGCACTTACCCATCCGTTGGTGATCGCTGAGCTTGCCTGTGGAACCCCGCCTGAGCCGCGCCGGCAAACACTAGCAGATTTAGCGCTGCTGCAACACGCAAATCAAGCGACATTGCCTGAAGTGATGGCGTTTGTTGAGCGCGAAAAATTATTCGGGTTAGGCTGCGGGGTGGTTGACATGTTGTTGCTAGCGTCAACGTTACTTACTCCAAACGCAAAGCTGTGGACGGACGACAAGCGGTTGACCGCGCTAGCCGAACGATTCAATGTGCGCTACGAATCCAGCGTGCACTAATAGCGGTGCACTAGTAGATGTGCATTAAGCGCGGTGCACCAATAGATGTGCATTAAGTGCGGTGCACTAAGTTAAACGTAATCGGCCTAAGTAGCATCATAGGACACGCAAAGAAAAAATGAAAACCTACGCAGTGGCAAATCAAAAGGGTGGCGTGGGAAAAACTTCCATCGCCGTCAATCTGTCGGCGACGCTCGCGCACTACGGCCAGCGCGTCTTGTTGGTCGACCTTGACCCACAAGGCAACGCCACCACGGGTAGCGGCGTCGATAAAAACGCCTTCGACAAAACGCTCTATGGTGTGTTGCTTGGAGAATATCCCTCGGCCGAGGCGCGTCTAAAAACCGAAGCGGGCTACGACGTCTTGATTGCTAACCGTGAGTTGGCCGGTGCCGAAATCGAGATGGTCGCGCTTGAGCGCCGCGAGTTCCGATTGAAAGAAGCGCTAGCGACCATCGCCGCCGATTACGACTTTGCGATCATCGACTGCCCGCCCGCCTTAAATATGTTGACGGTGAATGCGCTCACTGCGGCTGACGCGGTGGTGATCCCGATGCAGTGCGAGTACTACGCGCTAGAAGGGTTGAGTGATTTGGTCGGCACACTGCGTAAAGTGAAAGCCAACTTGAATCCAAAAATTGAGATCGAAGCGCTGGTGCGCACCATGTACGACCCGCGTTCATCGCTCACCATCCAGGTGTCCGACGAAATTAAAAGCCACTTCGGCGATAAAGTATTTGATACCGTGATTCCACGCAATATCCGCATCGCCGAGGCACCGTCGTTCGGCAAGCCGGTGATCTTGCACGACCCCTCCAGTAAAGGCGCACAAGCCCACTTTGCATTCGCACGAGAGTTACTCGGGCGGCACGGCATACCGATTAAGGAAGCAGCCTAGTTATGTTGAAGAACAAAGGTTTGGGGAAAGGTCTCGATGCGCTACTCGGCGGAAACAAATCCGCCGCTGACGTTAACGAGGGCGAGCTTCGCCAGCTAGCGGTAGCGAGTTTGTCGCCGGGAAAATATCAGCCGCGTACCCACATGGACCAAACCCCGCTCGCGGAATTGGCGGACTCCATCAAACAGCGCGGCATCGTGCAACCGATTTTGGTGCGCGAAGTTGGTAACGTTGGCGGCGACCGCAAATTCGAAATCATCGCCGGTGAACGCCGTTGGCGGGCCGCACAGTTGGCAGGCTTGGCCACAGTTCCGGTGTTGGTGCGTGATATCGCCGATGATGCGGCGCTGGGGATCGGACTGATTGAAAACATTCAACGCGAAGATCTCAACGCGATGGAAGAGGCCGCCGGTGTTCAGCGCTTGATTGACGAATTTAAGCTCACACACGAAGAAGCGGCAAAAGCGGTCGGGCGTTCACGCTCGGCGGTATCGAACCTGCTGCGGCTACTCGAGTTGGCCAAACCTGTGCAAGACATGGTGATGGCGCAGAAGTTAGACATGGGCCACGCGCGTGCGTTGTTGTCGCTGGCGAAATCCAAACAAGTTGAGCTTGCCCACCAGATCGTTCACAAGACTCTGAGCGTGCGTGACGCCGAGCGGCTGGTTAAAGCCACCTCGGCACCGCCAAAGACAAAGCAAGCGACACTGTCCAACAACGCTGATGTGCGCAGGCTGGAGACCGACCTTTCCGACAAGCTCGGCACCAATGTCGCTATCAAGATTGATAAGAAAAACAACGGCACGGTCACCATTGCCTTCATGGGGTTTGAGCATTTGGACGGCATTTTGGAAAGAACTAAACTCAAGTAAAGACGGGCGTTTCGACACATAAATGCTCGGAAGCCCCCGCTAGACGGCGGCGATTTGTAACTGATCGCAAAATCCCCTACGCGCTACGCTTATTGCCCCCTTTTACTCAGGGGGCGGCGAATCATCGCAAGATGAAGAGCGATGGCTTTTCTGGTGTCCGCACAAGAATCAACGCCGCCCACATGTAGGCGGCCCGCGCAGTGCTCAACCCGCATTGACAAACTTCCGTACAGTCCGTACAGTTGTCTTATGAAACCCACACCCCGCTCCACCGCCAAAGGCGCTGAAGAAGCGCGCCAACAATTACCTGCGATTCTTGCGGATGCGGCGGCTGGTCGCACGACGATCGTCACGCGCCACGGCCGCGCGGTAGCGGCCATCGTTCCCGTGTCACAAGCAAAGTCACGCAAACCCGCTTCACTTCTTGCGCTCGCCGGTTCCGGCAAAGGCTTGTGGGGCAAAGAAAGTGCGACGGTCATCGACAAGCTCCGCGACGAATGGGGTCGCTAACGTCGTTTAGCGCCGAGGCGCTGCCGTCTGGCGCGGTTGTGTTGGTTGATAGCGCGCCGATCATCTACACTCTCGAAGCAAACGCGAAATTCGCAAAGCACTTCGCGCCATTGTTCGAGCGCCATGCGGCGGGCGATATTGCGCTCGCCGTTTCCACGGTCACTATCGCCGAAGTGCTGACCGGCCCACTCGCGAAAAATGAGGAAGCACTCGCCAAACGCTATCGCGCCGTGTTGGAAACTTGGCAAGTGGTGGACTTCACCAGCGACATTGCGGAGAGCGCTGCCCGCATCCGTGGCAAGTATGGTCTGAAGTTACCCGACGCAATTCAAGTCGCGAGCGCGCTCGCCATCAACGCCGATGCGTTGGTGACGCATGATCGGGATTTTTCGAAGGTGCGTGGATTGCGGGTACTCGGCTAACTTGCCGCGTACATACGCGCCACGCAGAAATGCAAGCCGCAGATACCCGAACGCCCCGTTGATCGCTACTGCGCTGAACTGACTCCACCACTACCCTTAGGGCACAGCGTGGCTATTTGTCCGCTTGGCCTTCGTCGAACAATGCCGCAATTGCCGACGAGTCGAAGCGATATTCTTGATTACACATATCGTCTTTGACGATCACCTCGCCGTATTCGGCAAGTGTGCTTGCAAGTTCTTCGCGCCCCAGTGAGCGCAGCACGTTTTTCACTTTGTCTTCGTCGCGCGTGCAATTTGAATGCACCGGTTTCGGTTCGTATAGGCGGACGTCTTCTGCGGCGAATACTCGCTTAAGCAACAGATCGACGGGCATCGACACCAGTTCGTGTTCGGTAACAGACGAGGCGAGCATTTCCATCCGCGCCCAGCCATCGGCGTCACGCTCATCTGCCTTAGGCAGTTTTTGCAGCATCAACGCGCCCGCACCGCGCGGCGTGGCCGCGAGCCAAAGGTGGGTCGGCAATTGCTCCGATTGATCAAAGTAGTGTTCAAAACATTCGGCGACGCTCAAGCCCGAGATCGGCACAATCGATTGATACATTTGCCCGGAATCACTGTTCTGAACCGTCATCGCCAGCGTACCGCCACCGATCCACTCGGCAAACCCTTCGGTAGGGCTGCTGATCTCGTCAGACCCGCCGGATGCTGCCATACCGCGCAGACCAAGCGAGCGTGTGCACTCGACAACCGCGAGTTTCGCCGAGCGTTTTGGTGACCCATCACCAACGGCTTTAATATTTGCGCCCTGAATCTGTAGCGTGACGCGTCCCGGATGTTTCAAACCGGTGCCAACAAACACCGCTACACAAGCGAGTTCGCCAAAGTAGCGCGTCACGTCGTCGGGGTAATGACGCCCTTGCATGAGTGCATGCCAAGCGTCGCCTAGGCGTACAACTTGGCCGCGAATATCGAGGTTCTCGATGGTAAATCGACGGGAGTAACTGGCTTGTGAGGAGAGGTCGGTGGGCATGGTGCGAGTCTAACAAACCTGTCACAAACCTCACGGCTCAGGCGACAATTCAGTGACAAAACCGCTTGTATAACTGTCGTAACGTGGTGTCGTAAGTTTACGCTGCAACGGCCTGCGGCTTAGGCTGCTCCGACATGGCGCGGCTGGCCGGGAAAATCGCGCGGAAGGTTGAGCCGTGGTCCTCCGAGCCTTGGGAGCTTTGAATTTCAAGTCGTCCGCCGTGCCGACCCAGCACATGTTTGACGATGGCGAGGCCCAAACCGGTGCCCCCGGAGGCGCGGGAGCGCCCGCGATCGACTCGGTAGAAACGCTCGGTTAAGCGCGGCAGATGGTCAGCCG
>JACMOJ010000219.1 GCA_014378085.1 Burkholderiales bacterium
CGACTTCGTCATTTCAAATCTCACACTTCAATGGTGCAACCCGGAAAAGGTGGCCAAGGAAGTGGCGCGCGTATTGAAACCCAACGGCCTCTTCATGTTCACCACACTCGGTCCCGACACGTTGAAAGAACTGCGCGCCGCCTTTCGCGCCATCGACGATAAACCGCACGTCAATAAATTCGTCGACATGCACGACATCGGCGACATACTCGTGCATTCGGGGTTTGCGGACCCGGTGATGGATCAGGAAATCATCACGCTGACTTACGCCGAGTTGAAACCACTAATGAAAGAACTCAAGGGCATCGGTGCACACAACGTGCAAAGTGGCCGCAGCACCGGGCTAATCGGTCGGGATCGCTGGCAGCGCATGATCACGGCCTACGAAGTATTTCGCAAAGACGAGCGACTTCCTGCGACCTATGAAGTCGTTTACGGACACGCGTGGAAACCCGAGTTCATGAAGCGGAAAACCATCGACGGGCAGCAGACCATCGACATTAATGAATTCAAGCGCATGATTGGCAAATCTTGAGAAATTTTTTCATCACTGGTACCGATACCGATGTCGGCAAGACTTTCGTCACATGTGCGTTGATTGAAGCCTTCGCTACCCGCGGCTTTCGCGCGATGCCCATGAAACCAATTGCCGCCGGAACAATGAACATGAATGGCGTCGTCATTAACGCAGATGTGGCAGCGCTTCGGGAAGTCTCCGGAACCCGAGCTTCGCTCGCCGATATCAATCCCTATTGTTTTGTCGAGCCCATCGCACCGCATCTTGCGGCGCAACACGAGAAAGTATTTGTCGATTTAAATGTTGTCCATACGGCGTTTGAACGCATCAAGTCGCAAGGCGATTGCGTATTGGTTGAGGGCGCCGGCGGATTTCTTGTGCCGCTATCCATGCGCCAATCGATGGCGGACATTCCGTCCGTCCTGTCGCTTGATATCATTCTTGTTGTCGGTATGCGGCTCGGCGTCTTGAATCACGCACTGCTTACAGTTGAAGCGATACGTTCGCGCGGCTTAATATTGGGTGGCTGGATTGCCAACACCCCTACTGACAGTCAAATGTTGGCGTTCGATGAAAATCAAGCGACACTCGAGAAAATGATCGACGCACCGCTTCTCGGGTGCATACCCTATGACGCACATTCGACCAACGCCACTGAGGGGGCGCGCCGCGCTTCTTCATGTCTGCGCATTGAAACGCTGCTGTGTTAATTTGGTTTTTGACAGCCTCGCCGATTCAAGCTCTGAAACCCACGGGACCGTCCCATCCAAGCGGCGTCAATTTCACCAGCGACCGATCTTACGGTTGCCTATTGCCCGCACTGACAACTCCGGGGGTTCCCCACGACGATACAGGTAGATGGCACGGAGGTAATAACGAATGTTTTGCCCCCGTCTCTGGAGTCGCAGTATTCGGTTTTCGGCGGCGTCGACGGCGGCGGGTCCTCAGTTACATTCACGACCGCTGTTCGCACAAGCGGAACACTGGGGGACGCTAGCAGCTCGGGAATCAAATTACGCTTAATCCCCACGCTGTAGCCCGCCTGCTCGCCCTTCGCGAGACCTTCAATGTAAAAGGTGCGGTTGGCATTTTCGCCCACACGTAGAAGGTTTGCCGAGCGCGAGCCCATATTAATAACGTTGTTGCTGTTGATTTCCACCCGTGGATTTTTGAACGCTTTAATCGTCCACACCTTCGCGACGGAGTCAGCCCACGCTGCTACAACTGGAATACTGTTGACACTACCCCACGCTTTCTGCACTCGCTTGACAAGTTCAGCGGCGATCTCCTTACGCAAATCCCACTTCGCTTTGTCCGCCGCGGGCACCTTCTTCATCCAGTCCTCGATCTTCTTCATTTTCAGGACGCGGTTAGCCATCATTGTCGCGGCATCCCACGGCGTCATGATCGAACCACCCGGTGAACCCGTGACGATAAATGTCGCAATCGCCGCTTTTTCGCCCTTTTTAATTGATACAGGCGGGTCATTCGGTTGGCGCTCCTGGCCGTTTATTGTTGAGTAGAACGCGGTGATCTCATTGGGCATAAAAGCCACGCCGGCTTTGGCCATTGAATCTGCAATGGCGTTCAATCCACCCACGGTGGCGAGAAGTTTGATACCCGCTTGGACCTGCGGTACCGGGACGTTGTCGAGTTTTAATTTTTCGACTGCGTTTTCGAGCGCATCGGCGACTTGAAATAGTGTGGCAGTAATGTTGGCGGCATTTTTTGCGATCCGCGCCAGGCGTAATTGCTGGATCACCATTTCGGCACGATTGAACGCGGTCCAGTTAATGCGCTGACGCGCTTGCCCCACCGATGGCAAATCAGAATCAATATCAAGCACATTTATGGCATATGAACGCTCAAGAAACGAACGCTCGAAAAAAGACGTGGCTACATCCACATTAGCACTGTTGGCCACCCATGCGCCTTCTAAAATTGCCCGGTTGAATATCTCATAGCGGACCAACGTTCCTGCATCAGCAATCAGTTGTCTGATGACTTCGGGTTCAACTGCCGCCGCTGTGTTTCCGTGCAGGTCGCGCATGGTCGCCAAACTGGAAGGGTTTTGCAATTGCGTCACCAGCACTTCGTACGCACTTAAAAAGCCGATCTGCTGCGCAGCCATGGTCGGTTCGATAGTGGCTTCACTACCCAGACTACGAAGTTTTGCGGCGAGGCCCTCGACATGTGCGTTTTCCGTTTTGATCGAGCCTGCAATCTGACCAAAGGCTGCAGGTACTGTTCCTGGCTCATCTCCGCCAGGCGCCGGTGGTAAGGGTGGCGCTGGTGGGGTAGGGGTAGGCAGTGCGGGGACCGGTGCCGCGGGTGATGGGGGTTTCGATGGCGTGGGCGGAACCGGAGCATTTTCAGGAGGCGCTCCGAATGCGCGTACCTTGCGCACGAGATCCGAATAATCGTTCCACTGTCCGCCTCCATAGCGCTTGGTTTCGCACTCACCGCTTGTGCCGCTGGCTTCCGGCTTGCGACCTTTTACTTCCCAAACCGCGCTTGTAATCCATTTATCGCTGCACTGAGAATACGCGGCCGTGACCTTTTCGACCAGATCCTGATAGTCGCTCCAAGCCCCATTTCCATAGCGCTGGATATCGCATTCAAGCTGATTCTTCCCCGAACCGGACGCGGCCCGATTCATCACCCGCTGCACGGCAGCATTGACCCAAGGGTCACCGCATGGGTTTGGGGAGAGCACCGAGGGCGGCGCGAGGCGTGTTGGCGATGCAACGACAGGCGGACGTGGCGGCGCGGCTGCGACTGGCGGAAGCGAGGGCGGGTTGGCAGCTGGCGGCGAGACAGTGGCCGGCGGACGGGGCGGTGCAGCCGACACTGGCGGGAGCGACGGTGGGCTGGCAGCTGGCGGCAAGACGATGGCTGGCGGGCGCGGCGGTGCAGCCGAGACAGGCGGGAGTGTTGGCTGGCTGGCAACCGGTGGCGCGACGTTGGCGGGGGGACGTGGCGGCGCGGCACTAACGGGCGGTAAGGAGGACGGCGTTTGATTTGCAGGTGGAGGAACGACTACAGGGGGCGCAGGCAGAGGGGGCGCTTTGGTTATCGCGGGTTGCGGGGGCGGCGCATCAGCAGCACGCACCTTTTGAACCAGATCGGAGTACCCGGTCCAGCTGCCGTTGCCATACCGGCGATTTTCGCATTCACCGGTATTGCCGCTGCCAAGGGGCTTGCGGCCTTTCACCTCCCAAACCGCAGTGGTTACCCATTTGTCACTACAGATTTCGTAAGCGTTGGTCACCTTCTTGACTAGATCTTCATAGTTCGACCACTGACCGTTGCCGTAACGCTGAATATCACATTCGAGCTGGTTTTTACCCGACCCGGTGGCCTTGCGATTCAACACGCGTTCTACCGCAGCACTGACCCAAGGATCGCCGCAAGGTCCGGTCGGCAAGGGACTAGGCGGTGCAATGGCGGCATCCGCGCGGACGGTGGCGAACAGGAGAATTGGCAAGACACATGCGGCTCTAATCACTGGGTTCATTACTCTTTTCCTTTAATACGAACGGCGCCCAGTTTCAATTGATTGGCGTACTTGCAAATGAGCGCGGCATGGGTCGATGCGTTCGCCGCGCTCATCTTATGAACACTATCTGTTGCGCAAATCCCATTTCTGGTTCGGCCCACCGTGGCAGTTCCAAGCGAGCACTTTCGCGCCATTATTGCGGCCGCCGTTTTCAATATCCATGCAATATGCTGGCTGATTCTTGTTTTTAAGGGCCCCTCCCTCGACTACCCAAATCTGATGCGTGGCGCCTTCGCCTCCACAGCCCTGGAATACCAGCGTGTTGCCACTGTTGCCG
>JACMOJ010000220.1 GCA_014378085.1 Burkholderiales bacterium
ACCTGGGCGCCGTATTTCCGCAGCTGGCGCACGCTTCTGCGGGCCGCTTCGGGGGAATCGGCGTTGTATGGGTTCTCCTGTTTCATGGATGGCGGGAAGTAAGTCGAGTCGCAGTGGCCGCCGGTCGCGCCAAAACTGTATGTTGCCGAGACCACGCGCGGGCCACGCACCTTCCCCGCAGCCACGGCCTGGCGCAGGCCGACATCGTCCCAATGTTTGGAGCCGACGTTGCGTACCGTGGTGAAACCGGCGTCGAGCGTTTTGCCGGCGTGCGCCACCCCCAGCACGGACCAGAAACGGTCATCGAATTCGAGTCTCGTGTAACCGGAGTAGGTCGGATCGCTGGTCAGGTGCACATGCATGTCGATCAGGCCGGGCAACAACGTCATGCCCGGTAGCGCCACCAATTTAGCGTCAGGGGCGCTGATGCTACCCGCACCCTGTTTTACTTCAACCACGCGGCCGTCCCGCACCAAAATTTGCGGACTGGCGACCATCTTTCCAGTGCGAACATCGAGCATGCGATCGGCCGAGATGAGGACGTCGGCGGCCAGCGCGCCGCCAAGGTTGCCGATGGCTGCTGCCAGCAAAGTGAGACGAAGCAATCGTGCAGCTCGCATTAATACACTCCTGAAAGACGGTGGGTAGAAATAAGCCATGCATCCTACAGGCTTGGCGCAAAAGGAACACAAAGGTCGAGGCTGGATACGCAGCAAAAATGCACGCAGACAGGTCTTTCAATATCGCATTGCCGGTAGGTTCGCTTAAAAAGGCCGACAGAAATCAGTCAGTTGTAACCTGCAACTTTCTTTTGCCACTATTCCATGGCACTCTCGCTTGATCGCAAACCGACATCTAATCGCGCCTTCAATACAATGCGGCTGCTGGCCCTGGATTTACACCTTCTCAATCGGCCCGTCAGCGCCACACTAACGGGCAACTCCCGCTTCGCCGTCGAATTCCTGTATTTCGGTATCAAGGAAGCACGCGCCTGCCTGTTCGTCGGTTTGTTCTTCGCGGCAATATTTACGATCCCGCGCGCCGGCGTCTTAGGAATTCCCCGCTACGATGTTCTGCTGGTTGTCGCGTTGGCGATTCAGGCCTGGATGGTGTGGTCGAAGCTCGAAACACTCGACGAGCTCAAGGCGATTTGCCTGTTCCATGTCATTGGCTTTGCGCTGGAGGTGTTCAAGACTTCCAGCGGCATCAAATCATGGGCATATCCGGATTTCGCATACACAAAGCTGTTTGGGGTGCCCTTATTTGCAGGCTTTATGTACGCGGCTGTCGGCAGTTACATCATTCAGGCGTGGCGTTTGTTTGACCTGCGCGTGAGGCACCACCCGCCATACTGGATGGCCGCGTTAATCGCGATTCTCATCTACGCCAATTTCTTCACGCACCATTACATCGGCGACTACCGCTGGAACCTCGCCGCATGCGCGTTGGGGCTGTATGCGCGCTCGACCGTCTTCTTTCGGCCTTACGACCGCGATCGCCAAATGCCGCTGCTGCTGGCGTTTGTGTTGATCGGTTTTTTCATTTGGTTGGCTGAAAATATCGGCACACTCTTCGGCATATGGAGATATCCAAATCAACTCGGCGCTTGGTCCACGGTGCATATCGGCAAATGGAGCTCGTGGTCACTATTGGTGGTGATGACGTTTACAATCGTGGCTAACCTGAAGCACATCAAGCAACGGATTCATGTGCCCGCATGATGATTCAAGCCTGTCCCCCACAAGAAACGCCATGACTGCAAACACTGAAATCAAACGCGAAGCCTCGTGAGCCATCTTCTTCCCGTCATTGTCTGCGCCGTGTTCGCAGTTATCGCAATCTGGCACTTCGTTATGGCATTCAGCGACCTTTCCGGCGAAAGCGCCGCGCTACCCAGCGTCGAGGGTAAGCCGCTCTTCAAGCCCTCCCGCGCAGCGACGATTGCGGTGGGAATTGTGCTGATTCTCTTCGGGCTGTTAGTTGCGACCACGTCCGGCATGCTGCAAATCGGCGTACCAAAAATGGTGCTGGTCTGGCTTTCGTACGCACTCGCGCTCGGCCTGTTTGCCCGTGCAGTGGGTGATTTCAAATACGTAGGATTTTTCAAGCGCGTTCGCGGCAGCCGGTTCGCGCGATTGGATACGCTGGTATATTCGCCGCTGAGTTTAATGCTAGCGGCTGGGGTTGCAGGCATTGCTTCGCGACAATCCGCATAGAATGACTTCTGCCCTCTTGTGCGCCGCTCTCATGTCTACTGCTCAGATCATGAACCCCGCTCCCAATCACGCCGCCATGCTTGCTGCCGCCATAAGTGAAGCCCGCATAGGCCTCGCCGAAGGTGGCATCCCCATCGGTGCGGCGCTTTACGATAGCCACGGCGCACTGCTCGGCAGCGGCCACAACCGGCGTATTCAAGAAAATGATCCTTCTGTACACGGTGAAACCGATGCGTTTCGCAAGGCAGGGAGGCAGCGAAGCTACCGCGACAAGATCATGGTTACGACACTCGCACCTTGCTGGTATTGCAGCGGACTCATCGTGCAATTCAAAATCGGTAAGGTGGTGGTGGGAGAGTCTGGAAACTTTCGCGGCGGGATCGACTGGCTGCGAGAACGCGGTGTGGAGGTCGTGCAAATACATTGTGCCGAGTGTGAAGAAATGCTCGCGACCTACATCGCTGCGAATCCGGAGGCCTGGAACGAGGATATCGGTGAAGAGGACGCTTGCTGTTAGTTAAC
>JACMOJ010000221.1 GCA_014378085.1 Burkholderiales bacterium
AGCGCGTCGACTTCTCGGGTCGTTCGGTTATCGTGACCGGCCCGGAGTTGAAGCTGCATCAGTGCGGGTTGCCAAAGAAAATGGCGCTCGAATTGTTCAAGCCGTTCATTTTCCACAAGCTGGAAGTGCTCGGCATGGCAACCACCATCAAGGCCGCTAAACGTATGGTTGATGCGGAAGAGCCAATCGTTTGGGATATCTTGGAAGATGTGATCCGCGAGCATCCGGTTATGTTGAACCGCGCCCCAACGCTGCATCGCTTGGGTATTCAGGCTTTCGAGCCAGTGCTGATCGAAGGTAAAGCCATTCAGCTGCATCCGCTGGTTTGCGCGGCGTTTAACGCCGACTTTGACGGCGACCAAATGGCCGTGCACGTGCCTATCTCGCTTGAAGCGCAGATGGAAGCACGTACGCTCATGTTGGCCTCAAACAATATCCTGTTCCCGGCGTCCGGCGAGCCGTCGATTGTGCCCTCGCAGGACATTGTGTTGGGTCTGTACTACATGACCCGCGAACGCGTCGCCGCAAAAGGCGAAGGCTCGATGTTCATCAACGTGGCGGAAGCCCAGCGTGCCTACGAGACTGGTGAAGTATCGCTCAACGCCAAAGTGCTGGTTCGCATCTCTGAAACAGATAAAGACGAGAAGGGAGAAGTGTTTGCCCGTGTGAAGCGTTACGAGACAACTGTTGGTCGCGCAATTTTGTCGGAAATTTTGCCGCCCGGACTGCCTTTCCCGCACATCAATAAAGCGTTGAAGAAGAAAGAAATTTCTAAGTTGATCAACGCGGCGTTCCGCCGTTGCGGTATTCGCGAAACCGTCATCTTCACGGATCAGCTGATGTACACCGGCTTCACCTACGCGACCAAAGCTGGCTTGTCGATCTCCATTGACGATATGCTGGTACCGCCGCAAAAGAAGCAGATCATTTCGACGGCCGAGCAAGAGGTGAAAGAAATCGAAGCGCAGTACACCTCTGGTTTGGTTACCCAAGGCGAGCGATACAACAAAGTGGTCGACATCTGGGGTCGCGCGGGAGACCAAGTTGCCAAGGCAATGATGGAGCAGCTTGGTTCCGAGCCGGTTACAACACTGGATGGCAAACAAACCACCCAAGAATCGTTTAACGCCATCTACATGATGGCCGACTCCGGTGCGCGCGGTTCGGTTGCACAGATTCGCCAGCTGGCGGGTATGCGTGGCTTGATGGCGAAGCCGGACGGCTCGATTATCGAGACGCCAATTACGGCAAACTTCCGTGAAGGTCTAAACGTTCTCCAGTACTTCATTTCGACGCACGGTGCGCGGAAAGGTCTGGCGGATACTGCTTTGAAGACGGCAAACTCCGGCTATTTGACACGTCGTCTCGTCGACGTTACGCAGGATTTGGTTGTAATCGAAGATGATTGCAAGACCGAAAACGGCTTGGTGGTTAAGGCATTGGTAGAAGGTGGCGAGGTTGTCGAGGCGTTACGCGAGCGCATCCTCGGACGCGTTGCGCAGGGCGACGTGATTCATCCTGAAACCGGCAAGGTGCTCGTTGTGTCGGGAACCATGATGGATGAAGACGCGATGGATGAGATTGATGCCGCAGGCATTGACGAAGTCAAAGTCCGCACCCCGTTGACCTGTGATACCCGTTATGGACTTTGTGCCAAGTGTTATGGCCGTGACCTAGGTCGTGGCTCGATGGTGAACGTAGGTGAGGCAGTTGGAGTGATTGCGGCCCAGTCTATCGGTGAGCCGGGCACCCAGCTGACGATGCGGACATTCCACATCGGTGGTGCGGCTTCGCGTACTGCCGCTGCCAGCAGCGTTGAAGCAAAATCCACTGGCACGTTGAAATTTATGCCAACGATGCGCCACGTCTTGAACGCTCGTAAAGAGGTGATCGTGATTTCGCGAAGTGGCGAAATCATCATTACCGACGATGCAGGTCGCGAGCGCGAACGTCGTAAAGTACCTTACGGTGCCATGATGGCGGTGAAGGACGGGGCCAAGATTAAAGCGGGTCTGACATTGGCAACATGGGATCCGCACACCCGTCCGATCATCACCGAATATGCTGGCGAGGTGCGCTTCGACAACGTGGAAGAAGGGGTCACCGTCGCCAAACAAATCGACGAGACTACCGGTCTTTCCAGCTTGGTCGTGATTGACCCCAAGCGCCGAGGTTCTGCGGCGAACAAGGGGCTGCGTCCGGCCGTTAAGTTGGTTGACGCTTCCGGCAAGGAAATCAAGCAAAACAATTCCGATGCTCCCGTGGCCTATACCTTTCAGGTCGGCTCAATTATTACCGTCAAGAATGGGCAGCAAGTTGGCGTTGGCGAGGTGATGGCGCGTATCCCGCAAGAGTCATCCAAGACGCGCGACATCACTGGTGGTCTGCCGCGTGTTGCGGAGTTGTTCGAAGCTCGCTCGCCCAAAGATGCTGGTGTATTGGCAGAAGTAACGGGTACGGTTTCGTTCGGTAAAGACACCAAGGGTAAGCAGCGGTTGGTGATTACCGACTTCGACGGAATGCCGCACGAGTACTTGATTCTTAAAGATAAGCACGTCACAGCGCATGATGGTCAGATCGTCAACAAGGGCGAGTCTATTGTTGACGGACCAGCTGACCCGCATGATATTTTGCGCTTGCAGGGGATGGAGGCGCTTGCTCGCTATATCACCGACGAGGTGCAGGATGTTTATCGCTTGCAAGGTGTGAAGATCAACGACAAACACATCGAAGTCATCGTGCGTCAGATGCTTCGCCGCGTGTCGATCGTCGATCCAGGCGAGACGCGTTTCATCGCCGGTGAGCAGCTCGAACGGGCTGAAGTGTTGGACGAAAACGACAAAGTGGTGAAAGACGGTAAGAAGCCAGCGCACTACAACTACAACTTGCTCGGCATTACCAAGGCGTCACTTTCGACCGATTCGTTTATCTCAGCCGCGTCGTTCCAAGAGACCACACGTGTTCTTACTGAAGCTGCAATCATGGGCAAAAAGGACGATTTACGTGGCTTGAAGGAAAACGTGATTGTGGGTCGTTTGATCCCAGCAGGTACTGGATTGGCCTACCATCGCAACCGCAAACGGGTTGGCCCGCGCGCATCATCATCATCGGCAAGTTATGGCTTCGTGATCGACGATGCTGAGGACAAAGCACCGGAAGACCAAGCCGCCTAGGTTGGCGACGGAAACAATCTGACGACAAAATACCCGGCCGTTCATTGACAGCCGGGTATTTTTTGTCAGATAATGTTGGGCTGTTCTAGAAACGCGCTGAAAACGCGCTGAAGCGGCGGCCCAGTTTTGCTGACGCAGGTTTCTGACACCCCTGTATTCGAACCCGGAGCTTCTCGGCAAATTTTGCGAGCCAAGTTTCGAGCAGGAAAAAATTTAGCCATTGATCATTATTCGATTTTTATCGAGCGGATTTACCTATGCCAACCATCAATCAGTTGCTGCGCAAGCCGCGCACCAAAGTTACCGTCAAAAGCAAATCGCCGGCGCTGCAAAACAGCCCACAAAAGCGTGGCGTTTGCACCCGCGTGTACACCACGACGCCGAAAAAGCCTAACTCGGCGCTGCGGAAAGTCGCCAAGGTTCGTCTCGTCAATGGCTACGAAGTTATTTCATACATTGGTGGCGAAGGCCACAACCTCCAAGAGCACTCAGTGGTGCTGATTCGTGGGGGTCGTGTGAAAGACTTGCCAGGTGTGCGCTATCACATGGTCCGTGGCTCGCTGGACACAGCAGGCGTCAAGGATCGCAAACAGTCTCGCTCCAAGTACGGTGCGAAGCGGCCAAAGGCTGGCGGCGCGAAGTAGCCGTCCCCATTATTTTTTAAAGCTTTCAGTAAGAGGAAACAATCATGCCTCGTCGTCGCGAAGTTCCCAAACGCGAGATCCTGCCGGATCCAAAATTTAAAAACGTCGAACTTTCAAAGTTCGTCAACGTCCTCATGACCGCTGGCAAAAAGTCGGTGGCCGAGCGCATCATTTATGGCGCGCTTGATCAAATCCAGAAGAAGTCTGGGAAAGATCCTATTGAGGTTTTCAACACAGCCATCAACGCGGTCAAGCCAATGGTTGAGGTGAAGTCTCGTCGCGTCGGCGGTGCCAATTATCAGGTGCCGGTTGAAGTTCGCCCGGTGCGCCGCCTGGCGTTGTCGATGCGCTGGATTCGCGAAGCGGCGCGTAAGCGTGGCGAGAAGTCGATGGGCGCGCGTTTGGCGGGTGAATTGATTGATGCCTCTGAAGGCCGTGGTTCGGCAATCAAGAAACGCGAAGAAGTTCACCGTATGGCGGAAGCCAATAAGGCTTTTGCACACTACCGCTTCTAGTCGAGCGGCTGAGGTACACAGCGCACGTGTTGCGTTGGGCTGCGTCAGCTGCACCAGCGGGGGCATTTATGAGGTAGTCCAATGCGTCAGCATTAGGACTTTTTGAACAGGATTTTTTCGAGCGCTTGTTTTTGGCGACTTGATTTGAAAGTTTGACATGGCACGCAGGACACCAATTGATCGGTATAGAAACATCGGGATTTCGGCGCATATTGACGCGGGTAAAACGACGACCACAGAACGTATCCTGTTCTACACCGGCGTTAACCACAAGATCGGCGAAGTTCATGATGGTGCAGCAACCATGGATTGGATGGAGCAAGAGCAGGAGCGTGGTATCACAATCACGTCTGCGGCCACTACCTGTTTTTGGAAGGGCATGGGCGGAAATTTCCCTGAGCATCGCATCAATATTATTGACACTCCAGGACACGTTGATTTCACCATTGAAGTTGAGCGTTCGATGCGTGTCCTTGACGGTGCGGGCATGGTTTACTGCGCGGTTGGCGGTGTGCAGCCACAGTCGGAGACTGTTTGGCGTCAGGCGAATAAGTACAAGGTGCCGCGTTTGGCATTTGTGAACAAGATGGACCGCACGGGTGCTAACTTCTTTAAGGTCTATGACCAGATGAAGGCGCGCCTAAAGGCGAACCCAGTTCCTCTGCAGGTGCCAATCGGCGCGGAAGAGAACTTCAAGGGTATCGTTGATCTGATCAAGATGAAATCGATCATCTGGAGCGAAGAGGACAAGGGCGTTTCATTTGTGTATGGTGAAATTCCTGAGGATCTCGTTGAGATCTGCAACGAGTGGCACAACAAGATGGTTGAGTCCGCCGCTGAAGCCAATGAAGAGTTAATGAATAAGTATTTGGAGGGCGGCAAGCTTTCTGAAGACGAAATCAAACTTGGCCTGCGCGAGCGCACCATCAAGAGCGAAATCGTGCCTATGCTTTGCGGTTCGGCTTTCAAGAACAAAGGTGTTCAAGCGATGCTGGACGCCGTCATTGAGTTTATGCCCGCGCCGACGGATATCCCGCCGGTCAAGGGCACCGACGACGACGAGCAGCCAACGACGCGTCAGGCTGGCGACGAAGAAAAATTTTCGGCGCTCGCATTTAAGTTGATGACTGATCCATTTGTTGGGCAGTTGACATTTGTCCGCGTTTATTCAGGCGTGTTGTCGAAAGGTGACTCAGTTTATAACCCGGTGCGTGGAAAGAAAGAGCGCATCGGACGTATCGTGCAAATGCACGCGAACAACCGTGTTGAGATCGACGAGATCCGGGCTGGTGACATTGCAGCTTGTATTGGCATGAAAGACGTGACGACCGGCGAAACGCTTTGTGACCCTGATGCAATTGTTACGCTTGAGCGCATGATTTTCCCTGAGCCAGTGATTTCACAGGCGGTGGAGCCTAAGACTAAGGCCGACCAAGAGAAGATGGGTATCGCGCTGGGTCGGTTGGCTGCAGAAGACCCGTCATTCCGTGTACGTACCGACGAAGAGTCCGGCCAGACGATCATCTCTGGAATGGGTGAGTTGCACCTTGAAATTATTGTTGACCGCATGCGGCGCGAATTTGGTGTCGAGGCGTCTGTTGGTAAGCCGCAAGTTGCCTACCGTGAAACAATTCGGGGCACGGTTGAAAACGCGGAAGGTAAGTTTGTTAAGCAGTCTGGCGGTCGTGGTCAATATGGCCACGTCGTGCTCAAGGTCGAGCCGCAAGAGCCTGGCAAAGGCTTTGAATTCGTCGATGCGATCAAAGGCGGTGTTGTTCCGCGCGAATTTATCCCTGCGGTTGAAAAGGGCCTATTGGATACGTTGCCGAACGGTGTGCTCGCCGGCTACCCTGTGGTGGACGTCAAAGTGACGCTGCATTTTGGTTCTTATCACGACGTTGACTCGAATGAGAATGCGTTCAAGATGGCCGCCTCAATGGGGTTCAAGGACGGTATGCGCAAAGCGAACCCAGTTTTGTTGGAGCCGATGATGGCGGTTGAAGTCGAAACGCCGGAAGACTACGCCGGTACCGTGATGGGTGATTTGTCATCACGTCGCGGTATGGTGCAGGGTATGGAAGATATTTCCGGTGGCGGCGGCAAAGTTATCAAAGCTGAAGTGCCTTTGTCGGAGATGTTTGGCTATTCCACAACGCTGCGTTCCGCAACCCAAGGTCGCGCGACTTACACGATGGAATTTAAGCACTACGCGGAAGCCCCGCGTAACGTCGCTGAAGCTATCATCAACGCGAAAAAATAGTTTTTGAATTAGATACTTTTGACGAGGACAGAAAATGGCAAAAGGCAAGTTTGAGCGTACCAAGCCACACGTGAACGTTGGCACCATTGGTCACGTGGATCACGGCAAGACGACGCTGACGGCGGCGATCACGACGGTAATGGCGAAGAAGTTTGGTGGTGAGGCAAAGGCCT
>JACMOJ010000022.1 GCA_014378085.1 Burkholderiales bacterium
AATATCGACCTCACTCAAAAGTAGTGAGGCCTGATTAACAAATATCCAGTCCAGCGTTGGGCGGAAGTGCTCCACAATCATCGCCTGATTGATGCCCTCGCCGTCGTGATCGCGAATGTAGGTCGCCACACGGAACGCGGCACCCAGCGCGGTTTCGTCAGACTCCTCCGCGTGGATATCAAAGCCATTTGCCAGAGTGGGCTTGACCAGCATCCGCGCAATCGCTTGAACCGCCAGCCCGGCTGCCGGTAACTTCACTCGCGGCGCCGGCGCACCGGCTTCGGGCCCTTTTTTTCGAAAGAACGGTTTGTCTGTTTTAGATTTTCCCCAATCGACACCGTCAGCTCGGCTTGCCCGATCACCGCCGGTAGCACTTGGATTGTTGCCACTCGCCGCATTACCAATATTGCCCACTTGTGCTGATAACGGCACAACACGTTCAATTTCAATGGCGCTCAAACCGATCTCGTCGGCCAACTTACGGCGCAGCATCAGTGCCAGCGCGGGCGCCGTCACCTGTCCTATCAATGGCTTAGCAAGTGTCATCAGGCGCGCACGGCCCTCGTCGCTGGTAATGTCAACTTGGGTACGCAACTCGTCAAGCAAAAATTGTGACAACGGCTTCGCGGTTTTGACCTCTGCGAGAAAAGCATCTTTTCCAAGCCGGCGAACAAACGTATCTGGATCGTCGTCAGCTGGTAAAAACAGGAATCGCACTTCTTTGCCGTCCTGCACCACCGGTAGCGATTGTTCCAGTGCGCGCCAGGCCGCACGTTGTCCGGCTTTATCCCCGTCAAAACAAAACACCAGATTGTCGGCGAGTCTTAAGAGTTTTTCGACGTGCATCGGCGTGGTCGCGGTGCCCAGGGTTGCCACCGCGTTCTCCACTCCCGCTTGCGCGAGTGCGACCACATCCATATAACCTTCGACCACAATGACGGTGTTGTGATCGCGAATGGTCCGCCGCGCATGAAACAGGCCGTATAACTCACGCCCTTTTTCGAATAGCGGTGTTTCAGGCGAGTTCAAGTACTTAGGTTCGCCCTTGCCGATGACACGGCCACCGAAGCCAATCACGTTGCCTCGCTGGTCCAGTATGGGAAACATCACGCGGTCACGAAAGCGATCATAACGACGCCCTTCGTCTGAATCGATGACCAAACCGCAATCCTTGAGTGCGCCGGATGTGTAGTCCTCCACCGCATCCTTCAAGCCCTGCCAATCGTCCGGCGCATAACCGAGCGCAAACTTGGCCGCAATCTCGCCGGTAAGCCCGCGGTTTTTGAGATAGTCGATGGCGACTGGTGAGGCCTTAAGTTGGCGGCGGTAGAACTGCATGGCGGCAGTCATCACCTCGCCGAGCGAAGCCGAAACGCGCGCCTTTTCCAGGGATTGCTCGCGGTTTGCCTCCTCAGGCAGCGCCATTCCCACGCCTTCGGCGAGCTCCTGCACGGCATCTCGAAATCCCATGCCGTTGTATTCCATCAAAAAGCTGATTGCCGTGCCATGTGCACCACAACCGAAGCAATGGTAGAACTGCTTGGTTGGTGATACTGAGAATGACGGCGTCTTTTCGCCATGGAAAGGGCAGCAGGCTGAGTAGTTCTGGCCCGCTTTCTTTAACTTCACGTGCCGATCCACCACTTCGACAATGTCGACGCGACTTAGCAACTGTTGAATGAAGTCTTGCGGGATCATGCTCGCCTAATTATAGGAGTCCGCCTCGAAATCGTTGACCGGCGGGCGGTGGCGTCAGCGATTTTTGTACTGTTCTTGAATCTGCCGTGCGCGTTCTGCCGCGATACGTTGCTGCACCGCGATCGCCTCTTCGCGCTCGCGCTGTTCGATAAATCGACGCTGACGCTCTATCTCAACTTGCGCTTGATTGCGCATGCGTGCAATCTCATATTGCTGGCGCAGATCTTCATTCTGCCGATCCCGGCGCTCGGCTTCCGTGCGTTTTTCGCGCTGTGCTTTTTCATACCTATCATCGACAACAAAACGTTGCCCCTTGGTATCTTCTGCGCGTTGCTCGCGCGCCAATTCAAGCCGTTTTTCTTCTACCTGTTGCCGGTCAATCGCCTCGCGTTGCAAGCGCTCCTCTGACAGTCGGCGCTGCTCGGCGATTTCGGCCAGCTTCTGCTTCATCGCCAACTCGGACGCGACTCGCTCCTGCTCGATACGAGTCCGTTCCTGCTGCCGTTGCTGATACCAATATGCCGATCCACCAATGACGGCAAGCAATACCAGCAGCAACATCGCTCTCTTCATCCACACCAGCACGCCACCGGTAGCCTTGGCTTCTCGCCACTGCTCGCACTTCGCATCAAATTCAGCACGCGTGGCGGGGTCAGACAGCGTGGCGTAGGCAGCGTCTAATTCAGCGAGTGCTGCTTCTTTCTGCTTGGACGACAATTTTTGGTTGGCTTCTGCCTTCTGGCGCGCAGCTTGATGGGCTCGCTCGATCCAAACCTCACTTGCGGTTTCGGGAACACCGATGAGTTCATACAGGTCTCGCATGCTGCCTCGGTTGTTACGAATAAAAGTTTGCGTCTAAACAACTACGGCTGGTGGCAAATTGCGTACTTCGCGCGCACCGGAAGATTATCCCAATCTTGCCTTCACCACGCCAGATAACTTGCCCATGTCGGCGCGACCGGCAACCTTGGGTCGGAGGGCATTCATCACTTTTCCCATGTCCTTTGCCGTAGTCGCACCAACTTCTGCGATCACGCCGTCCAAAATCGCGGCGAGTTCGGCTTCCGACAATTGCGCGGGCATGTATTCCTGTAGTACATCAACCTCAAATTGCTCTTTTGCCACGAGGTCGAGCCGGTTACCCGCCGTGTACTGCTCAATCGAATCCTTGCGTTGCTTGAGCATTTTTTCGATGACAGCGAGCACCACATCGTCGGTAATCTCGATACGTTCATCAACTTCGCGTTGCTTCAAGGCGGAGGTCAACAAACGAATCGCCGACAGCTTTTCACTGTCGCGCGCCTTCATGGCGGTTTTCATGTCGTTGTTGATACGATCTCGTAGGCTCATTTCATCACCGATCTCATAGCGAAAATCATAGCGTCAATCATAACGTCAGTCATAACGTCAATAAAAAAGGCAGGTGGTTTGCACCACCTGCCTCAAGTCAATTCTGGACTGCTGCTGCCCGAAGACTGCTTAGTACATTTTCGGTGGCAGCATCTGCGAACGGAGGCGCTTATAGCGACGCTTCACGGCAGCAGCATGCTTACGCTTACGCTCGGCCGTGGGTTTCTCGTAGAACTCACGTGCGCGCAGATCGGTAAGAAGACCGGTCTTTTCAATGGCGCGTTTGAAGCGACGCAATGCGACGTCAAACGGCTCGTTTTCTTTCAGTTTTACCAACATTGCTAGAATTCCTTACAAATAAACTTTTCTGGTTATGCCCGCCCGGAAACCTGCATTCCGTGGGTCTGAAGCTCGACTTCCCATTTTGAACAACGCGCAATACTGTCGCGGCGTTCCGCCAAGGAAGCCCAATATAATAGCGACAATCGGTAATTTCCGCAACATTTTCAAGACCCTACCGTGTTAATCCTCGGCATCGAATCCTCCTGTGACGAAACCGGTGTCGCCTTATACGACACCGCAGAAGGGCTGCTTTCGCAGCAGCTTTTCTCACAAGTAGAGATGCACGCCGCGTACGGTGGTGTGGTGCCTGAACTTGCCTCACGTGACCACATTCAAAGAATCCTCCCCCAGCTAGACGGGGTATTTAATGAAAGCAATCGCTCACTCAATGATATTGATGCTATCGCTGTCACGCAAGGGCCGGGGCTGGGCGGCGCGTTATTAGTCGGGGTCAGCGTCGCGACCGCACTGGGTGTCGCACTTCAAAAGCCGGTAGTCGGAATCCACCATTTGGAGGGGCACCTACTCTCACCCCTTCTGGCAGATCCAGCGCCAGCGTTTCCATTTGTCGCCCTCCTCGTGTCCGGCGGCCATACGCAACTAATGTCTGTGGCCGCGGTTGGGGCCTACACCCTGCTCGGCGAAACGGTCGACGACGCGGCTGGTGAGGCGTTCGACAAAACAGCATCACTGCTCGGGCTCGGCTACCCAGGCGGGCCCGCGCTTGCCAAGCTTGCGATCAAAGGCGACCCCAATGCCTTCAAGCTTCCACGCCCCATGCTGCACTCAGGGGATCTCGATTTCAGCTTCAGCGGCCTGAAAACGGCTGTACTCACGCTCACCAACAAGCTGCGCGCGCGCGAAAGCGGTCTGACCGAACAAGATCGCGCAAATGTTGCGGCGGCGTTTGAAATCGCGCTCGTTGATGTGCTGACGGCAAAGTGTATCGCGGCGCTGCAACGCACCGGCATGACAACGCTGGTGGTGGCGGGCGGGGTCGGGGCTAACCAGCGCCTGCGCGCCTCGCTGAATATGGCAACAGCCAAACTTGGCTTTCGCGTGTTCTACCCGCCCGTCAATCTGTGTACCGACAACGGCGCGATGATTGCCTTCGCCGGCGCGATGCGCCTATCCGCCAACGTTGGCACCAATCTATTCACAGAAGGGGCATTTAGCGTTCGGCCCCGCTGGCCACTGTCAAACCTCAGTCAATAACTCACACTACGGCGCGTTCCGGTTGTATTTGTCTTTCGCGGTACTCACGCTCTCTTCCGCCGTTTTTATCGCGAGCTCTAGGTTGGCAATCCGCGCAAAATACTCCTCGGTGCGGATCACAGAATTGCCGCCCTTTCTGACGACAATGCGCTCCTCATCGCTTTTGGGATCGCGACCATTCTCAAGCGCTTTTTTTGTGCGCTCGAGGCGTTCAACCGCGTCGTCAACTTCTTTCTGCAACTTGTCACGGCTGGCGACACGCGCAACGCCGCGCGCCTTGATGTCAGAAAACTGTTGTTGAACACCTTTGCTGTCTTTGGTGTTGAGCTTTACCGTGTTGCCGATCCTGTCGCCCTTTTCAACCTGAACCGCTTCCGCTTTTTCACCATCTTTGGGCGCTTTGTCAGAGTACGTAACTTTGCCGTCCTTATCGGTATAACGGTAAAGCGTTTCGGCATTTGTCGGCATTGTTGCGAAGTTGGCTAGCAACAACAAACCGCATCCGATCAAGATCATTACTCTAGGCATAACTCACCTCCGATAAAGATGCAGTCGCTACGTTCGATGATCGACACACCGGGCAGTCGATATCCCGTTTGACGCGGACGTCTCGCCAGCGCATGTCCTTCGCGGCGAATAAACGCAGACGGCCAACACTCGTCTCACCAATATTTGTCAGCAGACGCAGCGCCTCGCACGCCTGCATTGCGCCGATGACACCCACCAGCGGCGCAAACACCCCCATCACCCCACAGCGATCTTCTTCAGCGTCTTGCGCGCCGACTTCATCTGGGAACACACACGCATAACAAGGCGAATCTGGCGAACGCAGATCAAATACAGAAAGCTGACCGTCATAGCGAATCGCTGCGCCGGAAACCAACAACTTTCGGTGTCTCACGCAGGCCGCGTTGATGGCGTGTCGGGTTAAAAAATTATCCGTGCAATCGAGTACCAAATCGACTTCTGCGACGAGTGAATCTAGCTGGGCTGCCGACAAGCGCTCTTCAATGGCCGTTACATCAACGGTTGAGTTAAGTTGAAGCAACGATAGCCGAGCCGATGCAGCTTTGCGCGTGCCGAGCGATGACTCTTTATGCAGTATCTGTCGCTGCAGGTTTGTCAGATCCACGGTGTCGCCATCAGCGATAACGATCTTTCCAATCCCAGCTGACGCAAGGTACGGTAGGGCCGCCGAACCTAGTCCGCCGGCACCGACCACGAGCACCACTGACTCACTGAGTTTGGTTTGCGCCTCAACGCCAAAACCGTCGAGAAGGATATGGCGGGAGTAACGGAGTAGCTGCTGGTCATCCATCAAATTTGGCCCAGCCGGGCTCAGCCTTACCTTGCGGTTGCCGGCTTTGCTTCAGCGGCAACTGGCTTTGCTGCGGCCACCGCCGCGACGGGTTTGCCATTGGCACCGGTCGTCAGCGCCAGCCACTCGCGCGGATTTGCCGACACAACTTTGCCGTTGAAATGATTCAGTGCTTGCTGTAAGACGAAGTCGATCGGTAAACCGTCTGTACCCTTTGCCGGTTTGTACTCAACCGGTTTCTCGTCATCCTTCTTGGCCGCAACCGCGTCAGCTGTCTTCTTCTGATCCGGCAATGCGGTCTTGATTGCGTCGATTGCCTTTTGCTCTTCTTCGCTCGTTAAGTGCCGCTCAAGGTCGGCTTCGCGCATCATGAAACGCTGCGAGCCATCGTCGACGATCTTATCGGGGACGATCCCCTTCGCCTGAATTGAACGACCATTCGGCGTGAAGTAACGCGCCGTGGTGAGTTTGATCGCCGTGTTTTCCGTGATCGGCAGAATTGTCTGCACCGACCCCTTACCGAAGGTTTGAATTCCCATCACGAGCGCACGCTTGTGGTCCTGCAATGCGCCTGCGACGATCTCGGAAGCTGACGCCGTGCCGTTGTTGACCAACACCACTAGCGGAACGGTTTTCACCGCCGGATTCAACTTGGCCAATACATCTTCCTTGCCACGGCGCTGATAGTCTTCTTTACGCGCGACTAAGTTCATCTTTGCATCAGGCATACGGCCTTCGGTATAAACCACGCGCGCATCCTTCGGCAGAAAAGCCGCTGAAACCGCAACCGCCGCTTCCAGCACGCCACCCGGATCGTTGCGCAGATCGAGGATCATACCGCGTACGTTACCGTCGTTTTGTTTATAGGCATCGTTAATGGCGCGGACCAGTTTCTCGGCGGTGGTTTGCTCAAACTGCGTGACTCTTAAGTAGGCGAGTCCCGGCTCTATCTGGCGCGAGCGAACGCTCTGAATTTCAATCACAGCCCGCTTGACGTTGAATACCAACTCCTTTGCCTCGCCACGCCGCAGGATCGTCAACACTGCCTCGGTGCCGACCTCGCCGCGCATACGTTTGACGGCTTCCGTTAAGCTGACGCCGCGTAAGTTGCTATCGTTCACCTTCAAGATGAAGTCACCAGACTTAATTCCGGCCTTGTAGGCGGGGGTGTCATCAATCGGCGAAATTACTTTTACAAAACCATCTTCGCTACCAACCTCGATGCCAAGACCACCGAACTTTCCGGAAGTCGCCGTCTGCATGTCTTTGTATGCGTCAGCGTCGAGAAACGCAGAGTGCGGATCTAGCCCGGTCAACATCCCGTTGATTGCTTCTTTGATGAGTCGCTTGTCGTCGACTTCTTCGACATAACCGGCTTTCACGCGACCAAACACCTCCGACAACATCCGCACTTCCTCGATGGGCAGATTAGCTAGTGCCGGCTGGCGTTCAGCGACGGCAGAGAAGTGCAGCGAAAGCGAAACCCCGAGCACCGTGCCAAGGCCCACCAATCCGGCTGCCTTTAGCTTAGCGCCCGACTTGGCGATGGTGCGCGCCACGCCATTCGGCGGGAGCGGCTTAAGCGTAGAAACGCCTACAGCGGACCGCATGTCATTGAGCGTTTGGTTTGGGTTTGAGTTTGGGT
>JACMOJ010000222.1 GCA_014378085.1 Burkholderiales bacterium
ACGGTAAAACCGCACCGTTTTCTCAACCTCGCAAACAATTTCCGCACTCAGCGCGCCTGAATGCGGCATGATCCGGGCGTTTGCTTGAGCGCTGTCCGAACGCCACCCGCAGCCCTGTCAAAAAACCAGTCCGGATTGTCGCCTCAAGCGGCCTCGAGCCGCCTCAAGCCGCCTCAAGCCGCTTTCAGCCGCCTCAAAAATCCACCCGCACGACCGGTGCACGCGGTGGCGGCTGGGTGGCGAGCCCCAGATGGGTGAGGATGCGTTGAATCACGGCCGGTTCCTCGATGGCCGCGATCAGCTTCAGTTGCCCACCACAATGCGGGCATTGCTCGATGTCGATATCGCAATGTCCATTGGCCGCTTTAACAATTGCACTTACCGCATGCGCCCCTTCCCGCTCCCGGCAGGCAGGTGGTCGCAATCGCCCGCGTGTGCCAATGCGGTCGCCACCGGCGGCACCGGTACCAGTGGCGACCTGATCGCGTTTCTGGCTGGTCTGCTTGAAAAGGAACGTGGCAATCGAGCGATGGATGATCTGTAACAACAGTGCAAGCAAGTCGGGATGAACGGCGAACAAGCTGCGCAGGGGAATCGGGAACGACAACACCCACCGGCGGCACCGGTACCTTCGGGAGAGACTGCGCAAGCGGCGGAGAGACTGCGCAAGCGGCGGAGTGAATCGGAATCGCAGCGCTACCCGCTGTTCAATGGGCCGTGCGCCCCCAGATTCAAACATGCTGGGGCAGGCTCTGAACTTGTCAAAGGGTCAGTTGCGTAGCCGCAATGAAGCGCAGCGCAGTCGAGGTCGGTCGCCATTATTTGGATAGCTCCCCGGAATACGCGACGAATCGTGGCGCAAACTTGATGAATAATGAGTGTGAATCGCATCCAAACAGGAGAACGACATGGCAACAGCAACGTGGCAGGGCAAGGTCATCGCAGAGGTAGCAGCGAGCGATGTCGTGGTGGTTGAAGGCAATATCTATTTCCCGATTTCGTCGGTACATGCGCAACATTTGCAAGCGAGTTCACACCAGACCGCGTGTCCATGGAAAGGCACGGCGCACTATTACGATGTCGTCGTCGATGGCGCTGTGAACAAAAATGCGGCTTGGTATTACCCGGAACCGAAGGACGCCGCCAAGCAGATTATGGGGCGGGTGGCGTTTTGGAAGGGTGTCGAGGTTGTCGCTTAGCGAGTCGTTTCATTCGCGTTGCTGAAAACGCGAAACACTAGCACTGGCGAGGGTCTTGCGGCATTTTGTGCGTGGGAGGTGCGCGGAATTGCGATTTGCGAGTTTTATGTTGGCATGACACCGTCGTTTTCTGTGGGGCGCTACGGCTGGGGTACAGGTGTTGATCTTTGTGTGCCAATGGAGGTTCGCATACACGCGGATGGCGTCGCGCTGATCGCGCTTACAAGAAGATTGCTCACGCGGCAGACAACTTGTGCGGCTGAGTTCGCGGGCTATCAGTACGGAAAAGCAGACTGGCTACGGGAAGCTGGGGCGCGAGAGATGGATATCGAGCGGCGACGCAAGCAATGCGTAGATAGCTGAAGCCACCGATGCTGCATTCGAGACTGTTCCGAGCATTAGAAATGTAAAAGAGGAAAGTCGTTTATTGGTGGGCAGTTTCAGGCATTTTTGGCCGGAAGTCGCCGTGGACGTTAGGCCTTAAACAATCGTGGTCTGTCTTTGATTATTCTGCAGGCATCGCAGTTCACGCGGTCAACATCAAATGCCCCACTGCTTTTTTGGTGGGCTTAACCTTGATCTCGATGTCGAAGCCCAAACGATTCAGGCAGTCCATTAATTTTCGCTCAGATATATTTTGAAACTGACCGCGCAGCATCAGCGAGACTTTTGCTTGAGTAAGCCCCATGCGCTCCCCCGCCTCGGCTTGTGTGAGCTCCAGCCTGTCAATCGCTTCGCTAATTTTGATCACTAAACCAGATTTTATTTTTAACTTTTCGGCGTTCGGCAACCCCAAGTCCGCAAAAATATTACCGCTACTCTCGGTAATCTCAACGCCTTCAAATATTCGCTTTTTCATATTCCATTTCCTTTGCCATTGCTCCGGCCGCCTTACGTCGGCTACGAATAATGTCCAAATCAGGCTTGGGCGTTGCAATGAGTGCCTGCGCCTATTTATGCGTAGTAAGATATTTGAGCATTTAAAAATATTGGTCTGTCCCTGATTATTGTAAATCTTGCAGGAGGGGTGAAGCGAAATTCATGGGTTCAAAGCTCTAAAGGGTTGACCCAAATTTTAACAGTGGGCGTCGACTAGCTGACCAGCCGTCGCGTCTTACCGACTGAATCTGACCGACTCTCCAGCGACACACGAGTAGCTCTCAATTACCGATTATTAGGAAAACCACTAACATTGACAGGATTTTCCAAGCCTTTTTGCCTGAAGATAGCCGTGGATACTTGTCTTCGTCAAGCCACCAGATTCCATAACTAGCTAAGCGGTTTTAATCCCTCGAGCAATGTCGGCACTAATTCAGTAACCGTTGGGTGAATATGCATACCGCGATTAATTTGGGTATACGGTTTATCGGCCACCATCACTTCGAGAATCGATTGCACCACTTCGTCTGCAGACAGGCCGAGCAACGACGCGCCGAGGATGCGTTTGGTTTCAGCGTCAACGACAATTTTCATGAACCCCTGCGTCTCTCCCGACTCGCGTGCGCGGCCGACGCGCGTCATGAGCATTTTTGCGCCGAGCAGCGGGCGGCCGGTCTTGCGCGCCTCATCGAAACTCATGCCGACGCGGCCGAGCGGTGGATCGGTAAACAAGGCGTAGACGGGGATGCGATCCGTCACCTTGCGATGCTCACCGTCAAACAGATTCGCGGCGACGATTTCGTAGTCGTTCCACGAGGTATGCGTAAAGGCACCGCGACCATTGACGTCGCCCAGCGCATAGACGCCTGGCACATTCGTTTGCAATTGGTCATCAACCACGACATACCCGCGTGTATCAACTGCGATACCAGCGCGATCGAGCCCGAGGTCGTCGGTATTGGGGACGCGACCGGTGGCGAGCAAAAGATGCGAGCCTTCAACTTTAGGCACACCACTGCTTTCGTCACAATCCACGCCAAGTGAGACACCGCTGGCGGTGGGCTCTACAGCCAAACAGCTTGCGCCCACGCGTACCATAATGCCCTCGCGTTCCAGAATGGCGCGCACTTCAGCGGAGATATCTTCATCTTCGCGGCCGATTAAGCGCGGCCCCATTTCGCAAACGGTGACTTCAGCACCGAAGCGCCGGTACATCTGGGCGAACTCCAATCCGATATAGCTGCCACCGACAACGATCAAATGCGGCGGCACAAAATCGACATCCATCATCGAAATGTTATTCAGATACGGAACGCCGTCGAGACCACTTAGCTTAGGCACAGCAGGCCGTCCACCGACATTGATAAAAATGCGCTCAGCGGTGATGTGGCGGCCCTCTACCTCAATGTCTCGCGGGCCAATAAAGCGCGCATTGCCGTGGACCACGCTGACGTTTTTCGCCTGCGCCATCCAGTTGCCAACGCCGGTACGGGACGCCTCAACGATCTTGTCCTTACGTGCCTTCACCGCTTTCATGTCGACCCGTGGCGGCTGATCGAGTACAACACCGAACTCGGCCGCGCGCCGCGCGAGTGCCGCCACGCGGGCAGACGCGACCAAGGTCTTAGTGGGAATGCAGCCGTTGTTCACACAGGTGCCGCCCATGTGTTCGCGCTCGATGATGATGGTTTTTAATCCCTCCCGCCCGCAGCGGGCGGCAAGTGCCGGCCCGGCCTGCCCTGCACCGATCACAATGACATCAACGTGTTCACTCATGCGTGACTCCCATCAGAACTAAAGTAATTTTTTATGCAATAAATATGAATAGGCACGGCTGTTTCGGGACATTTTTGCTTGGAAGTCCCCGTTGATACTGGGGTTTGGCAAACAACTCGACCCTGCCGTTCATTCGGCGTGTGTTATTCGCGCACGGTTGCCGACAATCTCGGTCGACGCGTCGCCCACCAGATCAACCACAGCAATATCACCTGCAAGACCAAACGTAGCGCCAACAACATTTCGGGAATATCCGGGAACAATTCTGGATGACGCCACATATAGATGTTCGCTGGCGTGAC
>JACMOJ010000223.1 GCA_014378085.1 Burkholderiales bacterium
CTCGTAGCATTCTTTGTCGCTCATCGTAAAATTGGCAAGGGGCCCATCGGTGGCCGCGGCAGCCGCCTCAGCGAGCATCATCGTCAAGGTCGGCACACGTTTGCAATGGCCGCCGGTGTAGGGTGATTTATCATCAATGGCGGTATTGATGAGGCCAATCAATGCCTCGAATAGCGTCTCGAGTTGATTGATGAGCATCCGGTTGGTTAGTGCAATCGCCGCCTGCGACGCCAACGACTCTGCTAGACGCTGGTCTTCAAACGTAAATGGCGCTACTTTGCTTTCCTCATCAAGCGCGTTAAGCAATTGCAACACGCCAATAATTTCGCCATCGTGATTCTTCATCGGGATCGTCAAAAATGACGTAGACCGATAACCTGTCTTTTTGTCGAACGCTCTTGTGCCGGTGAAATCAAACCCATCGGCCGTGTAGGCGTCGGCGATATTGACCGTTTCATCGTGTAAGGCCGCATAGGCCGCAACCATGCTGTTGTTCGGTTTGCCGTCTGCCGCGCGCAACGGAATTGGGTAGAACGGGACGGGAACGCCGGTCGTCCCACCCATCGCGATGTTGAGGCTGTCGTTGAGAACTATCTCAAACTTAAGCTTCTCATCTACCAGTCGATATAGCGTGCCACCATCTGCATTGGTGATTTTCTTTGCGGCCGTAAGAATGGTTTCCAGCAGCTTGTCGAGGTTCTTTTCCGAACTGAGCGCAGCGCCGATACGATTTAGGTATTCCAGTGCCGTGAACATCCGTTCACCGCTGCGGGCACCGTCGTGGTCGTGACCGGGGCCGACTAAGCGGGCATCAGCGTGGGATTTCATGGCGATCAGTGCAACGCTATTTCACACAAACGGTACGAACCTGCTTCATGTCAGTTAACCCCATCATGACTTTTTCCATGCCGTCCATCTTCAAGGTTGACATCCCGTCCTCCACACACTTTACGAAGATTTGCGCAACACGGGCGCGCTCTTGAACAAGCTTCTTAATCGGGTCTGTCGCGACCATGAGTTCGTGAAGTCCGACGCGGCCTTTGTAACCCGATCCACCGCATGCATCACATCCGACCGGCTTGTACAAAGTGAGCTTGCTGTCCTTGCCGTACTCCTTCAACCAATACTCGTAGAGTTTTTTTGCCTCGCCTTGTGGGTCTTTGATCCATGGTTCCGTTTGGCGAAGATCTGACGTGTACTCCTGCATAAACTGCTTCATCTCGTCGCCGTCTGGCGTATATGGCGCTTTACATTTGCAGAGTCTTTTGGCGAGACGTTGGGCAAGGATACCGACCAGGGCGTCTGCGAAGTTGAACGGATCCATCCCCATATCTAGCAAACGGATAATGGCTTCTGGTGCTGAGTTTGTGTGCAACGTCGCGAATACCAAGTGACCTGTCAGCGATGCCTCAATGCCGATGTGTGTGGTCTCCGCATCACGCATCTCGCCGACCATAATGATGTCCGGGTCAGCGCGTAGAAACGCTTTCATCACCGCCGGGAAATCTACAACCTTTTTATTAACCTGCACTTGCCGCAGGCCCTTTTGGGTAATCTCGACCGGGTCTTCCGCCGTCCAAATCTTGGTATCTGGTTTATTTAAAGAACCCAGCACCGAGTGAAGTGTAGTGGTCTTGCCCGAACCAGTTGGTCCACAAACAAAAAACAATCCATACGGTTTTGAGATGGCAGCAACCAAGTTATTCTTGTTCTTGGTGGTAAGCCCCAGTTTGTCCAGCGGAATTGGCTCGCCCGCCGCCAAGATACGCATGACGATGTCTTCAACACCACCGGCAGTTGGGATAGTCGCAACGCGTAACTCAATATCGAGGGGACCGTATTTTTTGAACTTAATCTTGCCGTCTTGGGGTTTGCGTTTCTCGGAAATATCGAGATCACACATGATCTTCAGGCGCGCAGCGAGTGCATTGCGATAGCTCGACGGGATTTCAATGTACGGCGCAAGCGATCCGTCTTTACGAAAACGAACGCCTGTCTTTCCTTTGCCCGGTAACGGCTCAATATGGATATCGGACGCGCCTTGATTGTAGGCGTCGATGATAATCTTGTTGACTAACTTAACCAACTCATTGTCAGCTGCGGCCGATACCTCGTCGCCGCCAGCGTCCTGCAATTCGGAATCGTCATCCATCCCTCTCAACATATCGCCGATGTCTTCTGTTGGAAGACCATCAGCACCGCCACCAAACAGCAAGCTTAGCGTTGAGACAAAATCTCGCGTGGTAGTGACTTTATAGACCACCTTTGATTTCGGAAAAATATTTTCGACCACACGTGAACTCTTTACATGCTCAGGGTCGGTTGTCATGATCACGATGCCAGTCTTCGTGTCGTCAATCGGTATCCAGTTTGCTTGCTCGCAATATTCACGCTTCAGATTCTTCAGCAGGTCAATCGGCTTGATGCGATCTGGTTTGTGCGGCTCGTACTCCACACCAAAGTACTTAGCCAATGCAGCACCAAGCGCAGCCTCCTTGACTTGAAATTCATCAATCAGGATATCTTCTACATTCTTGTTTTTGCGCCGCGCCGTGCGGGTCGCAAGTTCAAGCTCCCCCTCCGAAATGATATTGTCAACCACCAAATACTCAAACTTCGATTTGATCGCCGAGGGAATTTGTTGGCGAACCTTGAACGCAATGGCCAGTGTCTTAGCGAGCTCGACCAACCCTTCCTCTGCCAACTGCGGAAATGGAATGCCCGGCAGATGATTAATGACTTGGATCACACCGGCAAGATCGCCGCTACCCCCGCTTGAGTCGACACCCATGATGGGCGTCACCATCATCTGTTTGGTACGATATCCGGTTCGCTGGTCAACGGCCTTGAGAAAAGAAAGGTTCGGCGAAAAGCTTTTTAGCTCGGCATCTTCATAAACATCCCTGATGTTCATGAAGCGCTTATTAAGAGCACAACAACCCGCAATCGAACTCTCCGAGAGCGGAAGCTTGATGTCTTTGAACGAATTTAGACCAGACTTAACTTTAGAAATAATTGCCGCGCCGTCCTCGGACATTGCGTAGATCGTTAGTCGATCCGCGTCAAACAATTGGCAGATATCACGCGCAACATCAAGCATGATTTCGTCGACGTTGGTGGTCGAATGAATACGATTTGTTACTGCTTGCAATTTTTTCGAAAACGCTAATTTCGAAGACATGTCGGCGGGCTGCGAACTATTAACTCCGGTTCCGATTTTGGGTTCAAGCACTGCGCTCATCTGAGGGCCTCATCTAGTCAAGCTCGCGGTGCCGCGTCACAAATTTGCGACGCAGCTGTCGCCCTAAGTTTACCAATAACGCGAGCATTACAAAGCGAAAAATCAGCCAACAACGCCGGTGGGGCAGTATCAGAACCGCTAGAACTTAAGGATCATGCCCTGCTCAAGCATCCTAGGACGCCATTTGCCTGCGTTTCGCCCAATTTCGCTCATCGTGAGGTTGACTTCACTAGGTTTTAGATGGGTGACAAGAATCTCAACTGGCCGCGCCAGTTTTGCTAGCTCTTCGGCGAGCATGCTCGGGCACAGATGTTTTGAAGCAACCGCGATATCGTGTTCTTTATTGGGAAATGCGGTCTCAATGATCAGATATTTCAAATTCTTCGTAACGTTCGCAATCTGCCAGAGCGCATCGTTGGTGGTAGTGTCACCGCTAAAAATCAACCTCGCTTCACCGCTATCGACCAAGTAGCCGACGGCTGGGACGACATGATTTGCCGGAATTGCCGTAAATTGACGTCCGTTCAACACGACCGGCTCCCCGACCTGTAGCGGCTCATAGCGCATCGAAGGATTTTCTGGCGTCGGAATCACGGCAAAATCCGGCCATATTTTCCAGTTAAAAATATGATCTTTGATTACTTGCAGGGTTGCAGGTGTTGAGTGCAGCACCAACGGGGTGCTACGTAACCCCATCACCGTATCAATCAAAAACGGGATACTCGTGATGTGATCAAGGTGCGCGTGAGTAATAAAAATATGGTCAATCCGCGCTAACTCTTCGATCGACAAATCACCCACGCCGGTTCCCGCATCAATGAGGATATCGTCGTCAACTAGCAGCGACGTCGTGCGAAGATCTCCGCCGATGCCACCACTGCAACCAAGAACTTTTATCTGCATGCGCCCGAGACCAAACGAAGTGCGGAGTTGGAATACTACCTTTTTTATTATGCTCCGCACATCGACGAAATGCTGTGAGTGATCTCACACAGCAAACCAAGCGCCTATCCGGCAAATGCGGACTGCGCAACGCTGAATTGCGATAAAAGAAACACCTCAACGTGTTGTGGGGCTCAATTAGGCGCAGTGGAGCACACGGTAAGTGGCGTTGGAAAGCGGCTTCTAGTGAGAGGCCTTAATCTAACGGCCTTAATCTAACGGCCTTAATCCGGCGGCTTTACGGTTTAAAGAAAAACTCCATCTTTACCCCCGCGATTTCGATCAAGTCATGATCATTGAGCTGTTGCGCCTGGCCGCCAAGTCCGGTCCCATTGATTGTTGGGAACGATGTGCCTTCAACGTGGGTGATAAAAAAGCCGTTGGGTCGCCGCGTGATCACCGCCACCTGTACACCTGGCTTGCCAATGGTGGTCAAGTTCTTCACAAGGTCGAGCGTGCGCCCAGCTGCCGCGCCGGACAAGACCTGAATAGCAGCCTCGCGCACAGCCGACGCTGCGGGTGCAGGCGACGCCGCTGGTGCCGCAGTCGGTGCTGCCTTAGCAGCAGACGCTGTAGGCACCGGCGGAGGCACCATACTCGCTGACATCGGGCGCATATTGGTATGTGTGTCAGACAACGATGCGCCACCGGGCCCCGCTGGGGAAGGAGCTGGAGAGGGGGGAAGAGATGTGGAAGGGGAAGGTGCTGCCATTGGCGCTGGGGCCGATGGCCTGCGGATAATCATCGTACGCTCAAAATCGGCAGCGGCGCTTTGCACCGGCGTGTCGTTGAAGTACTTCAACTTGTGCTTGCCGATTTCAATGACGTCGTTGTTTTGAAGAAAGTGCTTTTTGATTGGCTTGCCGTTGACCAAGGTGCCGTTAGTCGAGTTCAGGTCCTCGATGAACGAATCATTGAGAATCGTGATGATGGCTGCGTGTTCCCCCGAAACAGCTAGGTTGTCCACCTGAATATCGTTGTGAGGTTTCCGCCCAAGTGTCGTTCGCTCCTTTGCGAGCGAAATCTCTTTCAACACAGTTCCATCGACGCTCAAAATCAGTTTTGCCATGGTCGTAACCCTAGAAAAAATCGTTGCGTTGATTCATCGGTTCGCACTACGCGAACAGCGACTTCACTTTCGCCCAGAAACCCCGCTCAACGGCCAAATTCTTCACTACCTTCACCAGCATCACGGACAGGTTCTCGCGCCCACCAGCATCGTTTGCCGCGTGC
>JACMOJ010000224.1 GCA_014378085.1 Burkholderiales bacterium
CAATTCAATCTGCTTGAGATGACCGGGCCAGGGGTTACTCCAGAGCAAGGCGTTACGCGCTACAGGTGCGATCCCACGCAAGGCCCGGCGTGTGCAATTGCTGCCGGGGCGGCCACGATTTATCGCAATTACTTTGCGCCCGTCGGTGACGATTTTGGCCAGACTGCGCAACGCCAGCTCAACGGCTTGGCGCAGATGGGTGAGGCATTGGCCAGCGCTACCGGGCAACCGGTCGCTGCACTTTGGCAGATGCAAAACGGCTACGCCTTCTGCACGCAGTTGGGGCTTCGAGTCATTGCAAAACACGTCGAAGCGCTGACACCGGAAGCGACGGACGCGTTGGCTGGAACGTTATGCGTTGGGCTGCATCAAGACGTTGAAGTCACCGATGTCGAAGGCCCCATCCGGCCCATCGTGTCGCAAATCTTTTGCTCGGCGTTGCCAGTGAACTACAGTAATGTGCCACCGATTGAGTGGAAGATTTTTGCGTCATTAGTTTTGCAGGCAGCCTACGAAGCCACGCTATGGGCCGGCGTAGTGAACGCACAACGCGGCGCGTCGAATGTTGTTTTGCTAACGCGACTCGGTGGCGGCGCGTTTGGCAATGACGATGAATGGATCAATTCGGCAATGCGGCGCGCGTTGGATGTCGTCGCCGATTTTGGTTTGAGAGTGAAGATTGTTAGTTATGGAGATCCGTCTGCGGCGACGCTGCGCATGGAACGATAGTGGATCAACTCTGGCCCACGTGTACCTTACCTTGTTGCAAGAGCCCTATGAGTTGGAACAACAAACAGCCGTAGCGGGGTGCGGGAAAATTGTAGATGCCGGTTCTCGAGATTTCACAGTTTGCGTTGCTGATTCCAGCAAACGCACTTTAACGAATGCACAGGCCGTGACGGCAGTTGTGCCGGTCGATAGGGCGGCGCAATCTTTCGTTGAGTGTGTCGATCCGAGCCTCACCGCGAGTGTAGATCGGCATCGTATTGGAGTTGTTATTTTTCATTTTTTCCGGGCGTGCTCGACGCCCAAATAAAGGATAAGACATGACCCAAAAACCATCGCCTGAGAAACTAGGTATCGGGACCAACCCTTGGGAAATTCCAAGCGAAGAGCACGCGTTTGACGGTTGGGTTGAGGGGCGTCCTACCAAACGGCAAAAGGAGGCGGCTCTCGCGCAGGCGCGAATAGATCGAGCCGCTTGGAAACCTAGTAAAGAAGCGCTTGACCTAGTTGAGCAGCTCAAGGAATTTGTCGGTTTTCGGGTACGAATCCAGTTCTGGGATTCGATCATGCTCATGCTCGACGATGAAGGCCCATTTCCGCTTGAGGGCGATTGCACCGGCGTGGTGGTGGTGCCTCGCGACGGGTTTCCGCAGGCCTACTTGGTGATTGATAACGTGCTGCAAATTCCAACGCCGAACGGCTTCTCGCCATTATCAAACTTGGAGAAACCGGAGACTGGCAGCGGCTCGCTTGCACCGGTTGCGCTTGTTTGTTCTATTTCGGTGGTTGACCAGCCGAAACCGGTTGCGCCGAAAAAGCAGGCTAAGCGCAAAACGCCAGCAGCGGTGGCCGTCATCCCGCCATCAGTCGGCTCGAACAAAGTTTCGGTCGCATGGGCTCCCTTCGCTCAAAAACTGGCTGAAGTGCTGGCAAAACTGGAGGAAGATCAATACCTCATCCTGCCGGTAAAGCGATCCCGCCGCTTCGTGCAATTTGCCGCGCAGGGATCGTTCGGACTACGAATTGAGGCCACCGGAAATAAGTATCTCGGCAAGGACGAGCAGCTGAACGCCGATCAGATGGCGGCCCTTGTAAAACTGGGGTGGCATCCACCAACGGGAACACCGGAAACATCTACGCCGGAGCAAGACCCCGACGGTTCGCCCAACTTCTGCATTGAATTCGCAGCACCGGTTCAGCATGCGACCGCGGCAAATCTAGTGGTGCAGACTTTGACGGAAGTTCTGCGCGTGCCGCATCCCGCGTTTCTCGAATACGAGTCTTTCAGCGCGGACTCGCAAGTCCTTGAGTTTGCAGAGCTGGGATTGCGTGTCGCGCAGAGAGAGGCAGCTCCAGCGCCACAAGAAAATTTACCGGCACTGTTGCTTGAAGCGATTCGAGTGATAACAGGTGCGACTGATCTGGAGCTTGATGAGGATGGCGAGGTGACGATTCGCTATGGCAGCGCCATGGTGTCGGTTCGTCAGTATCCGGATCGACCTTACGCGCTGATGTATTCGGGGCTGTTGAAAAACGTGGATCTGAGCGATCAATTGTTTCGAACAATTAACGATCTAAACGCGCGCGAAACGCTGATTCGTTTTTTCGTCGACGGCACCTCAGTTTTTGCTGTCGCCGACATTTGTATTGCGCCCTTTGTTGCCGAGCATGTCAAGACAGCACTCACCCATTTTTGTCTTGTGGTTGACGGCGTTGATCAGGTGTTACGGGCGGACTTTGGCGGGGCTACAGCCTTCGCGCATGTTCCGATGAGTGTTACCAAGCATTAGCGGCGGTACGTGACGGCGACGTGAAAACACACCCGCACAAAGAATACCTAAGCACTGCAAGACATCGCCACGTAATCGGGCCAAGGCCACGTTGGAGCAAGAAGCTGTAGCGCTGGATCAGGTGCTGCATGACGCGCATTTGGCGGCATCGTCGTGATCCCACCTATAAGCCCTTGATCGAGCAAGAATTGGGCGAGACGATAGCGCAGGAAAAAATCCCCCAATGCATCCAACCAACACTAGCCCGCTTCGCCTAATGTTCCAAGCCGTCGTGCGCCAAACCGTCCACGTGTTGGCAGATGGCGCCCGGCGTCGTGAACCAGATCTGTCCGGCGTCGCGCGCGGCGGCCAACACTTCCAGCGCACGCCGCAGATGCCGCAAACGGTAGGGTTGCCCGACGATGTACGGGTGCAGCGCCAAGC
>JACMOJ010000225.1 GCA_014378085.1 Burkholderiales bacterium
TAGTAAGTTGCAAGTTGAGGCGGCGCGCCTCATCCGGGCGCTTCGCGAGCGGCGCTGGCAGCGTTGATGTGAGCCCAACTAGGCTTGAATCCACCACGACTTCAAGGCCGGTTGTCGCACTTACGACACGCGCTGCGATGTCGGAATTGCCGACGACTTGCGATGGCATTTGGAAGGGCAATAGATCGCCTAACTGCTGGGCATTAACGCGTCCGACAAAATCGGTAATCACGCCCGCCTCGCCACCACCCGACACCGAGATTGTCATCGGCGAACCGAATGCGACCGCGGTGACGTTGCTGCTAACAACACTTTTCTCGGTGAACGCAATCGCGCCGTTCACGTCACTTAGCTGTGTCCCGAAACTTAGCTTCGCGCTACCTTTAGTGAGGCTGTACTTGCCGGACAAACGAAATTTCGGCGCATCACTCGACGCTGGCGCGCCCGGCACAAGACCGACCGGAATTTTTAAATCAATGTCGAGTTTGCCCGGCCCTTCAAGCGACGCCACTTTCGTAAATGCGCCAATACCATCGACTAACGGACTCTCACGTAGATAACGTGAGACATCCTCGGCGCGTGCATCTGCCTCACCAACAATTGACAGCAGAAATGGCCAGACGTGTGTATCCGCGACGAGCAGTTCGGTCTTTCGCACCCTTGCATTGAAGAATCGCGCACTGTCGACCTTGGCACGTATCTCGGTGTTGGCGATGATGAGTTCGGCATTGATATTGTTGGCGATCGGCCAACCCTCAAGGTACCGAAAATCAATATTTTTGAGCTTTGCTCGCGCGGTAAACGCGCCACCCACGCCCCTATGAAAGGGAAACTCGTAGAGCTGGCCCTTGACACCAAGTACAGCAGACTCCACCTTGCCGCCGCGCACCGCCCATTCAAGGTACTCCCGCGTCTTGGCCGCAGCGTTGGGGAAATACACCGCTAGACGCTGCGCATCGACATCGGTAAGTTTAAGATTGAGCTCCAGCACACCCGGACGCTTCTCAACCGGAATATCAACGCCCACCTTTTCCCGCAGCTTTTGATATTTGCCTTTCGCTTCGGCCGATAAATCGCGATTGCTCAGCTTCACACTATCGAACGTGATTGACAGCGCATCGTCAGAAACTTGCCAACCCCCGCGCCCGTCTAGGCCATCAAACCGGACGGTGTCGCGGAAGAACGTGGGGATATCGAGCATCACCGCCTTGGCGTTGAGCAGGTATGTTCCACCCTTCTCAGTCCCCTCGACACTACCGCTGATCCCCGACACGCCGGGAATGGACTCATTTCGGTTTGAGCCAAAATCAATCAACGTGCCCTTGACGTTGTAGGTTTTGGGTTTCTGCACCGGCCCGGTCCAGGCAAATTGCGAGTCTTTGACGGCACCGCGGACGCCGAATTTGACGGCGAGTTGTCGCAAGTCGCGCCCAATCGGAAAGTATTCGAGTAACGATGTCATGACTTTTAGATCAATGCCGTTTGCCTTGATCTCACCGCGTTCTTTGTCACCACCTCCCGCGCTCTGAAGGGCCAGCGAAAAATCCCCCGGCATTGAACTCACGCCCTCTTTAGTGCGGAATTCGAGCTTGCTGCTGCCGACACGAAAGCCATCTTCCAAACGCTGATAGGTGAGGCGGCCGGTAAGCTTGGCAATCGATAGGGGTGCCGCGTCTTCGCGTAGCTGCGCGCGCGCCTCGATAATTGCGACGTCAGCGGTAATAGTTTTGATTGGATCGACTATCCCAGCCGTAGATGTTTGCTTGCGCGCAACCTCACCACGACTATCCACTTCCAGCCAAGCGCGTACCGTTCCCACCCCAGACTGCCAACTGTCGGGCACGTTCAGATGGCGGCGCAATTCCGCTAAATTCGCGTCACGTGCCGCCGCAAACAGATTGCCTTCAACGTGCCAGCGTGGGGCATCCGCCGCCGTAGCGTCGGTATTTTCGATTGCGTCGGTTGCGTCGGCCTTTGTGATGCGAAGTTTTCCACGCACTTCAAGTTGCTGCGCCAGCGCGAGCGGCGGTGTGGCAACAAAGCCGAACGTATGTTGCCCAAGCGATTTTTCGATGCGAATACCGACGTTGTTAAAGGTCAACGCCGGCGCAGGGTTAGTATCGTCCTGCCATGTGAGTGTGGCCTGCTGAATATTGATACTAGGCTGGGAGGCAAGCCAGTCTAGTAATCTGGTGTCGTCAGGTTCTTCAGTTTTCTTATTCAGCGGTCTTCCGGCGAAGTAGATAAACCCATCTGCGGCTCGAACGAGGGATAACTCTGGTTGGATAACCGTGAGCTCGCTGAAGCGTAGTTGCCCGACCAGCAGGTAGGGAATCGACAGCGAAATTCTCACCGCCGGCAGTTTTAGCGCAACACTACCCGCTGTCCGCGTCGGCGATGGGACGCCAGTTGTTGCGCCCTTTGCTAAACCCGTTGTTAAGCCCTTAGTTGAGCCCGTAGTTGAGCCCGTAGTTAGGCCCGCATTTATACCTACTGGCTCGCGTAGCTCTACCCCAATCAGGTCAACAAACGGTGAGAAGCCCGACCAGCCGCCGACAATTGAGGATGTCGACACGTCCATCCCGGACGCCTCGGCAACCTTGGCGCGAAGTTCTGCCTCATAACCCTGCACATTGGGCATCACCAAGTACTTCAAGGCAGCCAGCGTCGCGGCGATGAACAGTGTCAAGACGACGATGACCCAATATGCCGCGCGCATGGACGTTTGGCCGAGTCGTTTGACAATAGAAAGAATGGTGCCCTCGAAGACGAAAAGTTACGTGTTATTTTAACGGGCGACAGCGATATCGGCGCACAAAAGCTTTTTCCGACGTAAAAACAGCCCTACGCAACAACCCCGCGCGCGTGGACGGACCAACAATTTGGGCCAACACCGGCACACTTGGAGACAGCATTAACGGTATGGACAACGACACTTTCGACAGCGCAATGGCGCGTTTGTTTCGCGCCTCGCGCTACGCTGAACGGGTGATTTTTGCGGCACCGGGCCTGCGCGAGTGGTTGCGCGCCCGCGTCGAACAATCGGCGGTCAGCACGGTGGCTGCGTTGGCAACAACGCCAATGGCGGAACATGATTCGCTCGATGCCACCCTCCGCCAGCGCCGTAAACAGGCAATGCTGGCCATAATGTTCCGTGACATCAATGGCTTGGCGAATTTGGATGAAGTTGTCACCGCCATTTCATCGTTCGCCGACGATATCGTTTCAGCATCGCTCAAGTACCACCAAGCGGCACTGTTGGCCGAATTTGGCTGTATCGCGTCGGCCGACAGCGATTTGCTGATCGTCGGCATGGGCAAGCTCGGCGCGCATGAGCTCAATGTTTCTTCCGATATCGACTTGATCTTCGTCCACCGCGAGGATGGCGCAGCCAATGCCGACCGCAGCTGGCATGAGTTTCACAATCAACTCGGACGCCGGGTGATTCGCGCCATCGACAATTTGGATGAAAACGGCTACGTGTTTCGGGTCGATATGCGCTTGCGGCCATTCGGTGACAGCGGCCCGCTCGTCAGCTCACTTGCTTCGCTCGAATCGTATTTTCTCGGCCAAGCGCGACCGTGGGAACGCTACGCCTGGCTAAAGGCGCGGGCCCTGACTGGCAACTCCGCCAACGTCGAGGCATTGGAGGCGCTAATCA
>JACMOJ010000226.1 GCA_014378085.1 Burkholderiales bacterium
GTTCATGATTTTTCAGCAAAGGTTCAAGGTGACAGTGGGACAGCGCAAAACAGCGGCAGCTAATTGCTTAGCGCCAGTTATGCCATCGCCACGTCCACGCCTGTTTGCTGAAATTCATGTTTAAGTGAAAGAGAAATTAATGCAGAGGTAACAGCTTAACAAATTTTAGCGCCGCGGGAACATCGTCAATAAATGCATCACAGTCCAGCCCGCGTAGTTCCTGGCCTTCGTTGTAACCATAGGGAACAATAAAAACCGGACTGCCTGCAGCGCGGGCGGCCCCGGCATCATTGACCGAATCGCCAATCATTAGCAACTCCGCCGTGCTGCATTCAAAAAACCTCGCTGCATGTTGCAGCGGTAGCGGATGCGGTTTCTTTTCCGGTAACGAATCGCCGGAAAGTACGATTTCGAAGTAACCATCGAGTCCCGATTTTGCGAGCAACGGCAAGGTGAATTTTTCCGCCTTATTGGTGACGCATCCCAGGCGAAAACCGTTTTGCCGCAAGGCATTGAGTCCGTCGACCACACCGGGAAATGGGCTCGACGTATCGCCAAAGCATTTCTCGTACTGGCGCTCGAAATTGGCAACCGCCACTTTTAATGCTGTCGGTCCTACCTCTCCCACCGCATCCTTGAGTGTCCTGGCGACCAGGTTCGCAATGCCCTTGCCGACATAGGTTTCGATAACGGCAGGATCCAGCGGCGCGAAACCAAGCGACGCACGCATCATGTTCGCTGCCGTCGCGATGTCGCCCACGGTATCGAGCAGCGTGCCATCAAGATCCAGCAGCACCGCCCTGACAGGAATCGGGAAGTTGAATTTTGGCTTTGCGCGCAGCTTCGGCTTCTTCACTACCAACTCTACATCTACCAAATCTAAATCTGCAAGGGTATCGGTCTGGGGGCCAATATCCACGGCGGTTTCCAAAGCATTGTCGCCAGGGGCCGCGCCAGTGCTTGGGTTGAGAGCACCCTGCGTTGAGCTCATGCAGCTACCTTTGCCAGTTCCGCGCGCATCGCGTTAATAGTTGCGAGGTAATCGGCTTGTCCAAAAATCGCCGAGCCTGCGACAAACGTGTCGGCACCGGCGCGGGCGATCTCGGCAATATTGTCGGTCTTTACGCCACCATCGACCTCCAGCCAGATTTCGCGCCCGGTCCGCGCAACTTCAGCCGCGATGCGCTTTTTTGCCTCAGCCAGCTTCATCAGTGCCGACGGTATGAATTTTTGTCCGCCGAACCCTGGGTTGACCGACATGATAAGGATCAGGTCAACTTTGTCCATCACATAGTCGAGATAGCCAAGCGGCGTTGCCGGGTTAAACACCAGTCCTGCTTTGCAACCGTTCTCGCGAATCAGGCTGAGCGTGCGGTCGACGTGATCGGATGCCTCAGGATGAAAGCTGATGATGTCAGCCCCCGCCTTGGCGAAGTCGGGCACGATCCTGTCCACTGGCTTTACCATCAGATGCACGTCAATTGGAATCTTGCTGCCGTCGGCCCGTTTGCTGTGTGGCCGCA
>JACMOJ010000227.1 GCA_014378085.1 Burkholderiales bacterium
ATCACCGTGCGCGGGGTTTGACCCGCTTGGGGATTTGGAATGACTACTGACATCTATATCGCGACCACACACTTCAAAAGCATCGCGGAAGCAATCGCAGCATTGAAGCCGTGCCCGTTCTTCGGCGTCGTGACGCCCGATCAGGTCATGATGACCTTGGCAGAGTTCGGCGTACTCCCCGAAATCATCCGGGCCGACGTTGAGCGCGTGGCTCGGATAGACGCCGAAATCGAAGCCCGCAAGTTATCTGACGCTATCTCCAAGCCTGTTGCTAATGAGCAACTAGCCCCGTTTTCAGCACCTGCAAAAACGCTGCTCCTAAACTAACCCCAACATTAAGCAATTTGGCCTGCCGCCATGGCAAGCCATGGCAGACAACTCAGGAGTTGTGGGGCTGGATCGCGACTCGCGCCCAGATAGCGAAATCGCCAATTCCATTCCTATAAAAACTCATTCAAAGAAAATCATCGCTCGATAGTCAGGAGGACAAAGCACTAAAGCCAAACCACAGCGAAGCTATTTTTTGAAGTTAAATCGCATCAGCTAACTAACGAAACGCATTTGCGCATCCGCGCTTCTGCGACAGCGAACCTATGCCGCTCGATTGTAGGCGGATAAATCCAAGGACGAAATAACTATGACCACCAATAGCACACCCCACGCCAGCATCAAGCCGGCCTTCACCGTGACCAGCAGATTGGGTGAAACCGAGGCGACATCATCTATCGTTTTAGTTTTCCCCTTCTTCGGAAGGGAAAGCAGAATTTTATTTTCGATGGAGACTATTACTACGCTAGTTGAGAATCTTAAAATTATCATCAATCGCAAGCGTGTCGGAGGAATTCAAATGTTTACCGACCAAGATGAATTTTTATATCTGTCAAAATCTAATGAACGAATTCGTATTCAACTTAATCGCGAATCAAACGGCGGCGACTACGCTCAAGAGCTAATTGAAGTGACGACTCTGCCGGTCTCAATGGTGCCGGAAATGCTTCTAGCAATTCGGCAGGAAATTGGGTGCGTCTTACGAAACTTCTACACCGACGAAGAGGACAAGGAGGAAAGTTTTTGGGCGAACCACAATGCGTTTTTACAGAAAGAGAACGAACGCTTGAACAAAACGGCGATCGAAAATAAAAATGGGACGGCACACTGATGTCGAAAACCTCGTTTACATACGAGCACGGTGGCAGAACCCATTCTGGTAGTCATGAAATTAGTTCAGGAATGATTTTCGTAACGACAGAGTTCGGCCAGAAAAAAACGCAGCTTGGCAATCTGCGAGCAGAAACACTGGCGGGAATGCTTGCCCGCGAACTTGCGCGAGAGGCCTCCTAACTGATCTTATGTCCTATTGCTTAATCTGATCCCCCGCGCTTTAGATGCGCGGGGGATTTTTTATGAAGTTAAATGCTCGGCTCTTTCGCAAAATGCTCGTCGTGGTCGTGCCGCTAATGCTGGCTGGCTGTGGCGGCGGTCATGATCGCTATGCGGCGCCCGGCATCGACACGCGGAACCTGGATCAGGCGAAATACAACAACGACCTCGCGGACTGCACCCAGCTTAAGAAGGACCACGGCTTCGTCGGCGACGGCGGGATGATCGGCGATTGCCTGACGCAGCGCGGCTACAGGGTCACTGACCCCAAGGGCTAATTCGGGAATAATCAATACTGCGGCCGCCTGAGCAATTCGGGCAGCCGCGATATTGCCTTTGCTATCTTCCTTGCTTCCTCTCGCGACAAGTGATCGCCGGCGTATTGATAGCGTCGCGCGTGTAAGTCTTCCCGGTGAGGCACGGTCAGCAGGAACAGCCCGGAAGCGTCCCGCACCGTGAATCCTCCATCATCTTCGGCCATCGTCCACGGCGCTGGAAACCGGCGTAGGTTGTCCATCACGCCCTACGGGATGCAGGGGTGCCGTTGATTGCTTTGTTAGTGCCGGGGTATTTCCGGCGCTGTTCGCCGACCAGCGTGTCCCGCTCAGCCACCAGCCCGTCTACCTTCTCCTGCATCCGCGCGAGCAGGGTTTCCGCCGCGCCAATATCGATCCCGGCACGCTGTAGCCGGAGCATGTCCTTTCGCTGGCGCGTGATCTGGCGCCTCATGTGTTCGATTTCGTTCCGGATCGCGTCGAGTCCCATAGCCATCGTCCTGATTTCGGTCGATAAGAACGAAACAAGAACGACGAGTCAACAATAGTTTCTGGACGACGCGTCTTAGGTGTCGATTCCAATCGACAGGCAGCAGTACCCGGTCTTATATTTCGTTCCCGGATATTGGTGCGGGTGGGGTGATGTCCAGTCGAAAATCGGTCTCGACGTTGAGACACTATGCGGCTCATGCATTGCGTAGCGCTCGCCAGCTTCCCGTAGGTCCTGATCGGAACGAGCTGCGGCAACGCGCGATCTGCTTGCTCTGGCTTGAAAGAAGGTTTCTAAAAAATGAAGTTGTGGACAGGGCATTAGCGGCAATCAGCTTGGATCAGAAAAAGGATTGAGGTGCACCCTATGCTTAACATCCGACCTTGGGACAACGAACAGGTCGAAATTCTCAAAAAGCTGATTGAGCGGAATGTATCGCTGGCGCGAGCGGCAGTTGTTTTGAACCGGCGGCAATCGTCGGTGCAGAAGAAAGCTCGCGAACTTGGCAAGCCGTTTCCCGGCGTGCGTGCACAAAAGGCCGCGCTGAGAGTCATTTTTATAGAGGCTGATACATTTAGGGAAAATCGAAGATGACCCACAATCCTGTTAAAAAACTGACGCGAACTGAAATGCGTATTGTATTGAACGCGCATCGTGGCACCGTTGACCTAACACTAAAGTCGTTGACCGACGAAGAACTGTGGCAGCTTATTTTGAAGAGGGAAGCGGAGGTAGCGGCTAAGCTGGAGCAAGCAGGAGTCGATAACTCAACGCTTCATTGATCTTGAGATGCCGTTCAAGATGCCGAGCGATGAGACGCAGCTAGCTAGTGCACCACCGTCGGAAAGGACACAGCCTCTATCATTTCAATTAACCTGCTGAGCACGCCTTCCTTCACGTTCCCATATCGTCCAGTGGTCGTTGCCTTGGCGTGACCGAGTAAAACCGCGAACTCTTCGTCCATATGATTGACGCGGAAGGCATCAGCCATGCCGTGCCGCAGGCTGTGGAAGTTTCGCGTCCGATCTGCTTTGACGCCGATCTCGCGAAAATAGTCATTGAAGAACATGGACGGCTTACCGGATACGAAGCCGCGCGCATCCCGCTCGATCTCTGGAAACATACTCGAATCGGGAGTCGCCATCTTGCTCGCGTGGTAGTCAAGAAGGCCAATCTCGACCAACTTGCTGTGCATTGGAATGACCCGCTGCGACCCCTTTGTCTTGACGGACTTACCGGCAGCACCTTCTTTCGTAACGTGGAAGATCCAGACGCCATGAAGCTGCCGGATGTCACCCGGCATAAGTTGGGCGATCTCGCCAAGCCGCGCGCCAGTGTATAGGGCTATCAGCGGAATCCAGTAGCGCCAATCCCGCACCTTTTCGGCTCCGGCTTCATGCTCGCGCTTCTTGCCAGCGCACGACGTGAACAGTGGCGATGAAAAGATCGTCTTGAGTTGCGCCGGCGTGTAGGGATGCACCTTCTTTTCGTCACGATCGAAATTGAGATACATCCCGGTCATAGGATTGTCTTTGATAAAGTCGTTCGACAGCAGCCAGGTTGAAAAGCCGCCCAATGCCGACAGATAACGGTTGATGGTGCGCACCTGAATTGCGGGCTTTCCCAACTTCTCGTTCTTTTCGATCACTTCAAGAAACGACAGGCCTTTGAACACGGTGATCTCTGCTGCTTTTACCGGCCACTTGAAAAGGTTGGCTTTCCAGTCCCGAACATTTTTCCGCGTCAACGCCGAAACGTGCGCTTTGCCGCCGACAAAGTCATTGAACAGGGCGACCAGCTTGCGGTTCTGCCTCCAAGCATCGGGAGCGACAGCGTTGGCGTTCTCCCGTTTGAAGCGGTCATACAGCTCCATGATGGTTTCGCCGCGTGCGTGGACGACTAGGGTAGGGGGCTGGACAAGCCTGTCCTTTGGCTCGCCTGAGAAGTCGCCAGCGTCCCTCTCTTCAGCCCGTTTCAATGCCTCCAGCTCGGCACGCTGGACCCCTTGGGCGAGTTTCCGATGTTCCGGGCTGCCATTCTCCAGATCAAGCCGGCGAGCGTTGATGATCGTCCGCACGGCATCGGCGACAAGCTCGGTTTCGCCGCGACCAGTATCGCGCCGCAGGTCGGTAAAGCGGATAGATCGTTCGGCCACGTTATTTTGGAATGTATCCTTAATCATTTCATAGATGCGAAAGGCGTCTATGTCGTATGGACCAAACTCGGCCTCAAGGTGCTTCCAAATTTGATCGAGGTCAGCAGACGACGGCAGCGACTGGCGCAATTTTTCATCGGCCGTGATCAGCTCCAGATAACGCTTCCATACGGCGTCCTGAAGCTCCGTCTCGGTCAGTGTTCGGGGCAGGCGCATCTCCTCGAACTGGCGCTCCAGCGAATCAACGATCGGGCGAGCAAGGCGCTTCGCTTCGCGAGGGTCGCTGGTATTCAGCGACTTCCAAATCTCCCGCTTGGGCTTGCCCAAGGTGCCCATCCGGTTTTGGAGTTCTTTCGGCACCGCAATACGAGCGTAGTAGTTCCGGCTGCCAATGCGTCGCGAAATATTAGTGGCTAGGCTCATGTGGGGATACATTCGTATGAGGGCGTCCGTAACACCCAAACGTAGCACTTTCGGAAAAAATTAGACACGAAAACAATGACTTCAACAATGTCAGTATCTTAGAGGTCGTAACAGAAAGCTCCTAGTTCCCCAGCCAGGCCGATTTCAGGCATCCATGTGGTTTCACGCCCTGTTCCGTTGACGGATCGGTACTGTGACACGGTCGTTGGCATCCGCCACTTGTCCCCCGGAACCGGATCGTCGCGCGGGCGTCAGGCTTGCTCGCGGTGCATCAATCGGCCACATCTGTAACACCCGGAACGGCTTGTAC
>JACMOJ010000228.1 GCA_014378085.1 Burkholderiales bacterium
ACGGGTAAAGAGTGACCGTTGCGACGCCAGCTGAGTCAGTCACTGCGGCCGGGTTGTCTGGGGGAAATGTGCCAATATTTGCATCCGTGGCGAATGTGGCAACTGCGCCTACAACCGCCGCTCCACTACCAAGCTTGAACGTGGCGCTCACCTTCGCCGGTTTACCTGGAGTGACCGTTGTTGTGGCAGCGTTCGTTGTCGCGTCGGTCAATGCGAGAGTTAACGTCGGCGGCGGCGCCGTGGTGCCCGTACCGGTACCTGTGCCACCCCCTGCGGTGACCGAACCGCCGGTACCCGCCCCGCCACAACCGCTCAACATCGCGGTGAGCACAACCATACAAAGAAGCGCTAGGGCATGAACATACCGGTTTGTTGCACCGATGGAATTGTAGCCACTGCCGGAAAGAAATTTATGTGCCACGGCATATCCTTCGCTGTTTAAGGGTTTTGCTTCTAACCAATTATCAAGGCTTGAAGCGCTGAGCAGGCAAGCTAAACCTAAAGAACCCTAAACTACTTACATATTATGAAGTTACCTCAGTTTATTAAAGCGCAACTTTCACTTACTTGCATGCAATTATGTGTGATTTTTGCACTTTGCCGATGAACCCAATTTGGTTATCTTATTGGCTGCCCGAATTGCAAGGTCGGTAGCTGCGGTGGCAGAAGCAACAGCCGCGGCTGTCACCTTACCGCAACGAGTTTATTGCAGCGCACCAAAATGGGCGCTATGATTCTGCTCCGGTTATTCTTCCGCGTTTTTCCAACCGGCGCCCAACGAGCGCAGCCAATTGGAAAAACCCGTGCTCGGCCAAAAGCCGATGATTCTCCCGGACCAACCCGTGCACCATCCATGCCTCTTGACCCGGGATATGGGTGCGCAATGTGGCTTGCCGTAGCATAGTCGGCCACGCTAAAAAACACACCGCGAAGTCAGCTCCGAGCCTAGAGCGAACAAGATTGTTTGGAGAATTGTCCTCATGTCGACCGAAATTGCCCCTCAAAAACCTTCCGCGCAGGGCCTCTACAACCCTGCCAACGAGCACGATGCCTGCGGCGTGGGGTTTATTGCCAACATCAAGGGCAAAAAATCGCATTCACTGGTGGCGCAGGGCCTAAAGATTCTGGACAACCTTTCGCACCGGGGTGCAACAGGTTACGACCCGCTGCTCGGCGACGGTGCCGGCATTCTCATTCAACTGCCCGATTTACACCTGCGGCAGGTGTGTGGAAAGCAGGGCATTACGCTACCGGCGGTCGGTCAGTATGGTGTTGGTATGGTGTTCCTGCCGCAAGAGCCGGCCTCCCGCATGGCCTGCGAACAAGAAATTGAGCGCGCCATTCAAGCCGAAGGGCAGTTGTTGCTGGGCTGGCGCAATGTGCCCACCAATAACCAAGGGTTGTCGCAGGCCACCATTGCGGTTGAGCCCGTCATTCGCCAAGTCTTTATCGGCCGCGGTCGTAGTGAAATGTCGCAAGATGATTTGGAACGCAAGCTCTACATCATCCGCAAGCGTTCCGGCCACGCCGTCCAAGCGCTGAACTTGCGCCATGGCAAAGAGTTCTATGTGCCATCGTGCTCTACGCGCACAGTTGTTTACAAGGGCATGCTGTTGGCGGATCAGGGTGGCAAGTACTACACCGACTTGCAAGATCCCTCGATGGTGACGGCACTGGCGCTCGTCCACCAGCGATTCTCGACCAACACCTTCCCGACATGGGATCTAGCGCACCCATTTCGCATGGTCGCGCACAACGGCGAGATCAACACCCTGCGCGGCAACGTCAATTGGATACGGGCGCGCCAGCAGGCGATTGCCTCACCGGTACTTAAGGAAGACTTGAAAAAAATCTGGCCGCTGATTTATGACGGCCAATCCGATTCGGCATCGTTCGATAACTGCCTCGAGATGCTGGTGATGGGCGGTTATTCGTTAGCGCACGCCATGATGATGATGATCCCCGAGGCGTGGAGCGGCCACAAACTGATGGACGAAGATCGCAAGGCGTTCTACGAATATCACGCAACGCTGATGGAGGCATGGGACGGCCCGGCAGCCATGGCATTTACTGACGGCCGCCAAATTGGCGCTACGCTGGATCGCAACGGTCTGCGGCCCGCCCGCTACATCCTGACCGACGACGACATGGTGGTGCTCGCATCCGAAGCCGGCGTATTGGATATCCCCGAAGAAAAAATTGTCAAAAAGTGGCGACTCCAACCCGGCAAGATGTTCTTGGTCGACATTGAGCGCGGCAAGATCATCGACGACAACGACCTAAAACGTGAACTGGCCACCGCAAAACCCTACCGCGACTGGGTCAAACAAGCGCGTATTCGTCTCGACGATTTGCCAGAGCCTGCACCAGCCTTACCGCCGTCGGTCAGGCTGCTCGACCGACAACAAGCGTTCGGTTATTCGCAAGAAGACCTCAAAGTCATCATGGCGCCGATGGCGCAAAACGGCATTGAACCCACCGGTTCGATGGGTAACGATTCTCCGCTCGCGGTGATGTCAGATAAGCCACGCAATCTGTATCACTACTTCAAGCAACTATTCGCGCAAGTTACCAATCCGCCAATTGATCCAATCCGCGAAGAATTGGTGATGTCCACCGCAATCACCATCGGCCCGCGCCCGAATCTACTGGATATTTATCACACCGATCCGGGTCGTTGGCTCGAAGTTCCGCAACCGGTACTGACCACCTCTGATATGGAGAAGATCCGCCACATTGACCTCTTTACCGGTGGTTACCTGCGCAGCGAAGAACTCGACATTACCTATCCGGCCGCTTGGGGACCAGAAGGTATCGAAGCCGCAATGGCCAGCCTGTGTGCGCTTGCCGAGGACGCGATTCGACTAGGCTTCAATCTCATGATTGTGTCCGACCGCCTTGTTAATGCGGAACGTGTTGCGATCCCCGCGTTGCTGGCTGTCGCGGGCATTCATCAACACTTGGTGCGCAAGGGACTTCGCACTTCCACCGGTCTCGTTGTCGAAACCGGCTCCGCACGCGAAGTGCATCATTTTGCATTGTTAGGTGGTTACGGCGCAGCGGCGGTCCACCCTTACCTGGCGTTGGAAACGCTGCATAACCTGCACGACTATTTAGGTGACTACGACAAACACGAAGCCGAGAAGAAATACATCAAGGCGGTTTCAAAGGGCTTGTTGAAGGTGATGTCAAAGATGGGCATCTCAACCTATCAAAGCTACTGTGGCGCGCAAATCTTTGAGGCGGTTGGATTATCGTCGGCTTTTATCAAACAATATTTCACTGGCACCGCGTCAAATGTTGAGGGCATCGGGATTTTTGAAATCGCCGAAGAGACCATGCGTTTACACAAGAAGGCGTTTGGCGATGATCCTGTATTGCGGACGCAACTTGACGCTGGCGGGGAGTATGCCTACCGCGTACGCGGCGAAGAGCATATGTGGACGCCCGATGCGATCGCAAAGCTGCAACATTCGACGCGTCAGAATTCTTATGACACCTACAAAGAGTACGCAAAGATCATCAACGACCAAACCAAGCGGCATATGACATTACGCGGTTTGTTCGATCTCAAGCCACTCGGCCCCGCGATTCCACTCGAAGACGTTGAGTCCGCGAAAGAAATCGTCAAGCGGTTCGCAACCGGCGCGATGTCACTAGGTTCTATTTCGACGGAAGCACATGCGACGCTGGCAATTGCCATGAATCGCATCGGTGGGAAGTCGAATACAGGCGAAGGTGGCGAAGATCCAAAACGTTTTATCGCCATCCAAAAGGACGGCGAAACCCTCAAAAGCAAGCTTGGTGATGCAGTCGTTACTGATATCGCTCTGCACAAGGGCGATTCATTACGGTCGAAAATCAAGCAAGTCGCGTCAGCACGTTTCGGTGTGACCGCTGAGTATTTGCAATCGGCAGACCAGATTCAAATCAAGATGGCGCAGGGCGCAAAGCCTGGTGAGGGCGGGCAGCTACCTGGGCACAAAGTATCCGAATACATCGGCAAACTCCGCTTTTCCACACCGGGCGTCGAACTCATTTCTCCGCCGCCACATCACGACATTTATTCCATTGAAGATCTCGCGCAGCTAATTCACGATCTAAAAAATGCCAACTCAGCGGCGTCTATTTCGGTAAAGCTGGTTTCTGAAGTGGGTGTCGGCACCGTCGCCGCTGGTGTGGCGAAGGCAAAAGCGGACCACGTCACCATCGCCGGCCACGATGGAGGAACTGGTGCATCACCCGTTTCATCGATCAAACATGCGGGCACGCCGTGGGAGCTCGGTCTCGCCGAAACGCAACAAACCTTGGTACTCAATCGCCTTCGCGGTCGCATCGCGGTACAAGTTGACGGGCAGCTAAAGACCGGCCGCGATGTAGTGATTGGTGCGCTCTTGGGTGCGGACGAATTTGGGTTTGCCACGGCACCGTTGGTTGTTGAAGGCTGCATTATGATGCGTAAGTGCCACCTCAACACATGCCCGGTCGGTGTCGCCACACAAGACCCAGATCTGCGCAAGAAATTTTCCGGGCAGCCCGAGCACGTAGTGAACTATTTTTTCTTTGTTGCCGAAGAAGCGCGCGAGATCATGGCCAGCCTCGGCGTCCGCTCGTTTAACGCACTAATCGGCCGCGCGGACTTACTCGATACCGCAAAAGGCATCAGTCACTGGAAGGCGAAGGGGCTCGATTTCTCAAAAATCTTTCACATGCCGGACATGCCGAAAGAAGTATCACGCCTGCACAATGAAACGCAGGACCACGGCCTTGGCGGGGCACTCGATAACCGCTTAATTGCTGAAGCCAAGCCCGCATTGGACAAGCAAGAGAAGGTGGTGATCCATACGGAGGTGCGGAACTTAAACCGCACCGTCGGCGCGATGTTGTCCGGCCATGTTGCGAAACGTTATGGGCACGCCGGGTTGGCGGACGACACCATCACCGTGAATCTAACGGGTACCGCAGGGCAGAGTTTTGGCGCGTTTTTGGCACGCGGCGTCACGCTGATCTTGACTGGCCAAGCCAACGACTATGTGGGCAAAGGTCTGAGCGGCGGCAAAATTGTCGTCAAGCCAAACGCCGCGTTCAAAGGGGATCCCACCGAAAACATTATTGTCGGCAATACCGTGATGTATGGTGCCACGGCGGGCGAGTCCTACTTCTGCGGCGTCGCTGGAGAACGGTTTTGTGTCCGCAATTCGGGTGCATCTGCCGTTGTCGAAGGTACCGGTGACCATGGGTGTGAATACATGACCGGTGGCAGTGTCGTTGTGTTGGGCGCAACCGGCCGCAACTTTGCCGCTGGCATGTCCGGCGGGGTTGCGTACGTATTGGACGAAGACGGCCAGTTTGAGAAACGTTGCAATACCGCAATGGTCGGGCTTGAGGCGGTGGCCGACAAAGCAGCGCCAGACAGCCATCTGGGGCGTGCCGACATCGACATCCTGATGTCGCTAATTGAGCACCACGCTCGCTACACCGGCAGCGAGCGGGCCAAGACGATCCTCGCCAATTGGGCGGTGTGGCTGCCTAAGTTTGTCAAGGTAATGCCGACGGAATATCGCCGCGCCTTGAAAGAACTCGCGACAAGAAAATCGTCGCCCTCACATAAAGCGGCAGCTTAATCTGAATTGCATTTTTTTCGGCTTGCAAAATTATGCCGACGTACGCCACACACGGAAAATAGGACATGGGAAAGATCACTGGATTTAAGGAATTTGACCGGCTTAGCGAGCCCGCGTTGCCGACCACCGAGCGCCTCAAAAACTACAAAGAGTTTGTCTTGCATCTTTCCGACGAAGACGCCAAGACACAGGGTGCCCGTTGCATGGACTGCGGCATCCCGTTTTGCCAGTCTGGTTGTCCAGTCAACAACATCATTCCTGATTTCAACGACTTGGTGTTTCGTCAGAACTGGCAAGAAGCGCTAACCACGCTTCATTCGACCAATAATTTTCCAGAATTCACAGGTCGCGTTTGTCCCGCGCCGTGCGAGGCGTCGTGCACGCTCACCATCAACGATGACGCGGTTGGTATTAAGTCCATTGAGCACGCGATCATCGACAAGGGCTGGGAGATGGGCTGGGTGGTACCACAACCGCCCAAACGCAAGACAGGTAAACGCGTGGCCGTGGTCGGCTCAGGCCCGGCGGGACTTGCGGCGGCTCAACAGCTGGCGCGCGTTGGGCATGACGTCATTGTGTTTGAAAAGAGTGACCGGATCGGCGGACTACTTCGGTACGGCATTCCGGATTTCAAAATGGAAAAGTCGCATATCGACCGTCGCGTCGCACAGATGCAGGCCGAGGGCGTCCAGTTCCGCGTCAGCCAACATATCGGTGCGGGTTTGGCAAACTCGACACCTGCCTCCGCCCTGATGGCGGACTTTGACGCCGTGATCCTTGCCGGTGGTGCCGAGCAGCCGCGCGACCTGCCGGTCCCGGGGCGCGATCTTAACGGAATTCATTTCGCAATGGATTTTTTGCCTCAGCAAAATAAAGTGGTGGCTGGCGATGAGATTGCGGGCCAAACCATGGCCACTGGCAAGCATGTGGTCGTCATCGGCGGCGGTGACACCGGCAGCGACTGCGTAGGCACATCAAACCGTCATGGTGCCGCATCGATTGCGCAATTCGAGCTGATGCCCATGCCACCTCAGCACGAAAATGGGCCTCTGGTTTGGCCTTATTGGCCGGTGAAGCTGCGCACATCCTCCTCGCACGAGGAAGGTTGCGAACGCGACTGGTCGGTTGCGACAAAACGTTTTGTGGGCAACAACGGTAAGGTTGAAAAACTGGTTGCCGCTCGCGTTGAGTGGAAAGACCAGGGGGGCCAAATGCGGATGCAAGAAGTGCCGGGGTCTGAATTTGAAATGAAGGCTGATCTGGTGCTGCTC
>JACMOJ010000023.1 GCA_014378085.1 Burkholderiales bacterium
ACGGCGTGTTTTACTCCCGTTCACCATTTACGGCTTGAACGCCTTGTTCATCTTCGCGCTCTCCGGATTAATCGCCAAGCTGCTGGGCTTTATTAAAATTACTTCGGCTTCAGGCGGCACGATTTCGCTCAAAGGCATCCTGTACACGCCACTACAATCCTTACCGATCACACCGGTCAATGCGTCGCTGTTATTTGCGATTTTGTTCAACCTGATGATGTTTTTTATTGCCTTACTCATGTGGAAAAAACAATGGTTTGTAAAAGTATAAGCGCCATACCTGGCGGGTCTTCTGTGGCGATTCTGTCTGGAAATGCCCGTCAAATGGCGATCTACGCTTTCCTGTGTCTGTTGTTGGCGATGGCGGGCTGCGCAAACCTCGCGGTCCCACCTACGCCGATTGAGCGCAACGATCCGCCACCCACCCCGCGCGAATTCCGCGCAGCCTGGGTCGCGACCGTTGCCAATATCGACTGGCCGAGCAAAAAAGATCTCACCGTTGAACAACAAAAACAGGAAATCGTGCGTATCGTCGAGCGTGCTAAGGAACTCAAGCTCAACGCCCTTGTCTTCCAGGTCCGCCCCACCGCCGATGCGGTGTATCCCTCTATTCTCGAACCGTGGTCGGAGTATTTGACCGGCGAACAAGGCAAGATGCCCAATCCTTACTACGACCCATTGAAGATGTGGGTTGAAGAATCGCACAAACGCGGCATCGAACTGCACGCATGGTTCAACCCCTACCGCGCACGCCATACCTCGGCAAAATCACCGAATACGCCCATGCACATTGCCAATACCAATCCCGAGGTGGTCAAGAGTTATGCCGGCTACCAATGGATGGACCCGGGAGAGGCGTTCGCGGCGCAACGAACTTTAGATGTCATTCTCGATGTAGCACGTCGCTACGATATCGACGGGGTGCACGTCGACGATTATTTCTATCCTTATCCGGTGAATGTGCCGGGCAGCTCAGTTGGCAACAACGCGCCTGTCGAGGAGAATTTTCCGGATGACCCTGCTTGGCAACGCTATATCGGACTTGGCGGCGGATTATCTCGCGCCGATTGGCGCCGCCGAAACGTCGATCAACTGATGGAGAGAATCTACGGCGAGGTGCATCGCGCCAAGCCGTGGGTGCGGGTGGGCATCAGCCCCTTTGGCCTCGGCCGCCCGGATCGTCGCCCGCCCGGCATTGCGGGATTCAGCCAATACGATAAGTTATATGCCGATGTCGAACTCTGGCTCGCCAGGGGATGGTTAGACTATCTGGTACCGCAACTTTACTGGCCAATCGAACAACGGCCGCAAGCGTTCGAGGTTTTGCTCGACTACTGGCTAACGCAAAATACGATGAACCGCCACGTCTGGCCGGGTCTGTACACGAGCCGTATCAACAACACGGAAAAATCCTGGCCCGTCGATGAAATACTGAAACAGATTTCAATGACGCGCGCCAAGAACATGGCGCAGGGGCACGTGCATTTCAGCATGGTGGCGCTCACCGAAAATCGCAGAGGCATCAGCGATCAGTTGAAAGCGACGTCATACCAAAGTGCGGCATTGATTCCCGCCGCGCCGTGGCTGGTGACCAGCGCGACGCGCACGCCGATCCCGCCGTTGCTGACGGTCGACACTGATCCCATCGCCCGTACGATGAGCGTGAACCTCACCAGCTTCAAGCCACTCAGTGACGGGCACGCCTGGCAAGTCGCAATCTGGGAACGGGTTAATAGCTTGTGGCAATTCAGCGTTGTGCCGATACATATGGCAGAAGATTCGCGCACCGACACGATGATCGTAAGCCTCCCCTACCCTCTCGCTGACCCCAGGAAAGTTCCCGATAAGGTTGTGGCGTTTACCGTTGATCGCTTTGGCACTGAAAGTGCGCGTGTCAGTTGGACCGCTGGTGAACGGAAATGATGGACTCCAACGCTACCCATTGCGGGCTTGGTATCGACGCCGGCGGCACCCAAACGCGCTGGGCAATCGCTGACGTTTCGGGCATGATAATTGCCGATGGGCAAGTTGCCGGGCTGACAGGATTGCAAATGCTTACCGAGAGTGGCCGAACGCATATTCAGGAAGCGTTCACCGAACTCGCCGCACAGGTTCACAGGCATCGGCGACCAGCGCGCGTTACTGCGGGTCTAACCGGTTTGGGCGATGACAATGAAAACCTGCGCGCGATGCTCGCAGACGCGCTCGGTGTCATGAGTGGCTGCGTGAAATTGGGTAGCGATGTCGAGATTGCCTACCAGGATATATACGCGCCCGGTGAGGGCTATCTCGTTTACGCAGGAACGGGCTCGATTGCGGCTTTCATCGATGAAGCGGGCGACTTACATCGCGCGGGTGGGCACGGTGTATTGCTTGATGATGCGGGCGGCGGTTTCTGGATCGCGCGTGAGGCATTGCGCGTTATCTGGCGCAATGAAGATGCCGAACTGGATAGCTGGCGAAATTCTCCAATGGCACGCGAAATATTTGCCCGCATCGGTGGCAGTGATTGGACGCATACCCGAAATTTTGTTTATGGCTCCGCGAGCGCAGACGTGCGCGGGAAAATCGGCAAACTTGCACTGGCGGTGGCTGCCGTCGCCTTTGATGATCCCGCTGCGCGACGGATTCTTGAAACCGCCGGTGAGGAACTTGCCCGACTTGGTCGCGTGCTGACGCTGCGCTTCGGCGCTCGGCCAATCACGCTGTCAGGCCGCGTGGCCCAATTGCACCCTCTGATCGCGGATGCAATGCGGGCTGCATTACCGGATTCAACGCCGTTTCAGGTCAAAACGAGCGATGCGCACTTCGCTGCTGCGCGTATCGCTGCTCGGACGCTGAAGGCAAAGGACGTGTGAGGTGCGACAAATGAAGAAGCTGCTATCCGTCATCGTGATCGGCTTATTGACCGGTTGTGCCACCCCGCATATTGACCGCACTTACAAGGCCTTCGGGCAAGATAGCCGAGCGCAATTTCTGATCCTTCATTACACGCACGTTGATTTTCCAACCTCGCTTAAATTGCTAACCGAAGGCGAGGTCAGCAGCCATTACCTCGTCAACAACGACCCACCGACGATCTATCAATTAGTCGATGAAAAACGCCGCGCCTATCACGCTGGCGTGAGTTATTGGAAAGGCGCCACCCAACTAAACGCGAGCTCGATCGGAATCGAAATCGTCAATCGCGGTTATGACGACACACCGAACGGTCGCGTCTGGTACGACTATCCACAGGCGCAAATCGATCAGGTCATCGCGCTGGTCAAAAAGATTGTTAAGGAACATGAAATCAAGCCGGATCGAATTTTGGGCCACAGCGATATTGCGCCGGGTCGCAAGGTCGATCCGGGGCCGCGATTTCCGTGGAAGCAATTGGCTGACGCGGGACTGATCGTGTGGCCTGACGCGAAGCTGGTTGCTGCAAGAAAAGCAGTCTTTGAGCAGCAACTGCCGGATGTCGCATGGTTCCAGCAAAAGCTCGATCAACATGGCTTTGCGGTGCCCCGCAACGGCCAGCTCGACAAGCGCACCCAGGACACGCTGAGCGCCTTCCAGATGAAGTACCGGCAGTCGCAATTTGATGGCACACCCGATGCAGAGACGGCGGCGCTGCTTGATGTCCTAACGACACCGGCCGAGGTCAAATCCAAATGATCAAGTGTGTGCTTTGTGTTTTCTGCTTGATGCTGGCCGGTTGCGCGAGCGGCCCTTACATCGACCGCACCTACACATCGCGCGGCCAGGATAGTCGCGCGCAATTTTTGATCATCCATTACACGGCGGGTGGTTTTGGCGGTTCGCTTAAATGGCTAACGGAGGGGCCGGTCAGCAGTCACTATCTGGTCAACGACAATCCACCCACAATCTACGGACTGGTCGATGACGATCGTCGCGCCTATCACGCAGGCGTGAGCTCATGGCAGGGCCACACGCAATTGAACGCCAGCTCCATCGGTATTGAAATCGTCAATCTGGGATACAAACGAACCGCAGATGGCCAGCAGTGGATTGA
>JACMOJ010000229.1 GCA_014378085.1 Burkholderiales bacterium
CGCTGAGCTGGTCAAGATTGATCCGAAGTCGATCGGCGTCGGTCAATATCAGCACGACCTGAACCAATCGCACCTGGCGCGTTCACTCGATGCGGTGGTTGAGGATTGTGTAAACGCTGTTGGTGTCGATGTGAATACTGCCTCCGCTGCGTTGCTCGCGCGGGTTTCGGGACTGACCTCATCCGTGGCCACCAATATCGTTAATCATCGCAATACACATGGGGCATTCGCAACGCGTGAGAGCTTGAAGAAGGTGCCTCGGCTCGGTGATAAAGCGTTTGAACAGGCGGCAGGGTTCTTGCGTATTCCGAATGGCGAAAGCCCGCTCGATGCGTCCTCGGTGCACCCGGAAGCCTATCCATTGGTGGAAAAAATCTTGGCCGACATTCAGAAAGATGTGAAGGCGTTGATGGGGGACGCCAAGCTGCTGAAGAGTCTGCGCACCGAAAAGTATGCCGATGAAAAATTCGGCGTGCCCACCATCACCGATATTCTCAAAGAACTGGAAAAGCCAGGCCGCGATCCGCGCCCCGAGTTCACCACCGCCACGTTCCAAGAGGGTGTCGAAACGCTGAACGATTTACAACCGGGCATGATTCTCGAAGGTGTCATCACTAACGTTGCGGCGTTTGGTGCGTTTGTCGATATCGGTGTTCACCAAGATGGCCTCATTCATATTTCGGCGCTCGCCGAAAAATTTGTGAAGGACGCACACGACGTGGTAAAGGCCGGGCAGGTCGTGAAAGTTAAGGTGTTGGAAATTGACATCAAACGTCAGCGTGTTGCTCTAACAATGCGCTTAAACGACACGCCAACAAAAAGCACAAACTCTAGCAATGGCGGGAGTTCTCAAGCAAAACCGTCCCAAACAGCCCGTCAAATGGCGAGTCTTAAGTCTTCGGCTCCTGCTGGGGGAAATGCGATGGCTGAGGCGTTCGACAAATTGGCGAAGTTAAAGACCCGCACTTAGCGCGGTTATCAGTTGTCATCCCGGACTTGATCCGGGACCCAGCGGCTTACATGAATGACGGCGACGCGCGGCTGGGTTACAAGTTCGGCGTTTTTGGGTAACCTATCAGCCAAGCTAAGACGTTCCTGGAGAATACATGCTGGATTTTCGCTCGTTGGGTTTGGCCATCGCGACACTCGCCGAAGCGCTTGACGAAGCGAAGCTGCGGCCTGCGGATAAGTTTGTGCGTGACGCGGGCATCCTGCGCTTTGAGTACACCTATGAGCTTTGTGTGAAGTCGCTCAGACGACAGCTCGAAGCAATGTCGGATAGTCCATCGGAGCTTGACGCACTCAGCTACCGAGATGTTATTCGTCTGGGCGTGGAACGTGGACTTATTGCGGCGGAAGTAGATTGGTTTGCTTATCGCGAACTACGCAATACAACCGCGCATGTATACGACCCCGCCAAGGCAGCGCAAGTCTTCGCCAAACTACCCGCGTTTCTTGTAGACGCGCAAAGTCTTTACAACAAACTCATGGCAGCAAGGACATGATCGTCGTTGATGAACAAGCAGCGTTAGTGCTGCCAGAAGACTGCGTGGCGTTAGTCCGTGCATTGATTCAGCAATACGCGCCGCATCACAAATTTTTTGCGTTCGGCTCTCGTGTGGTGCGAAGTGCTGCGGATCGTCAACGCGTAAAGCCACACTCTGATCTTGATCTCGCAATCAGTGGTGAGCCACTGCCATTGGATAAGATGTTTTTGCTACGCGACGCGTTCAGCGAAAGTAATTTGCCGATGCGGGTAGATATCGTGCATACGAGTGATTTGCCAGAGGGCTGGAAAATTCAAGCCTCGCCCCTTTAATTCGCGAAGTTAAAGGGCAAGGGATAAACGCCCTCGCCAGTAATCACGCTTAGCCAAACAACAAGCGTGGCAGCCAAAGCGAAAATGCCGGCACATATGTGACACCCAACAGTGCCACAACGAGCGCCATATAGAACGGCAATATCGTCTTCATCACTTTGCTTACCGATATCCCCCCAATCGCACAGCCGACAAATTGGGTTGTACCGACTGGCGGCGTATTTAGTCCAAGCGCGCAGTTCAGCAACAAAACAATCCCAAACTGCACCGGGTCCATGCCGTACTTCACTGCAATCGGTAGAAAGATCGGCGTACAGATCAAAATTGTTGCCGCCATGTCGAGAAAGGTTCCCAGCCCGAACAAGATCAAATTGATCAGCAAGAAAATGACCCACGGGTTGGTCGAAACGGCCGCGAGGAGATCACCGGCGAGCTCAGCAACCTGGTACAGCGCAAGCAGATATTGGAGCATCGTCGAAACGCCGATCAGCAGCAGCACGACACCCGTTGTTTTGACGGCCTTCTTTGCTGCGAGCATGAGTTTGTCTACCGTCATGGTGCGATAAATCACCGAGGTCAGCACCAACGAATAGATGACCGCCACGGCGGCAGATTCGGTTGCCGTAAACACACCGGATAAAATCCCGGCGAGGATGATGACGATGATCAGAAGTCCAGGTGCCGCGGCCGCCGTGGTGCGGCCAATCTTTTGCCAACCGGGAAATACGTCGGCCGGATATCCGCGTTTGATGGCAACAATGTACGCCGCGGCCAGCATACAGATGGTCAACACGATTGACGGGACGACGCCGGCGGCTATCAGTGAACTAATCGAGACCGTTCCGCCGGCAGCGAGTGAGTAGATGATCATGTTGTGGCTGGTCGGCATTAGGGCACCAACAAGTGAAGCGTGTGTCGTGACATTGACAGCGTAGTCAGTGTCGTAACCCTCTTTTTTCATCATGGGAATCATGACCGAACCCATGGCCGAAACATCCGCGACCGGTGAGCCGGAAACGCCACCGAACAGCGTACACGCCACGACATTGGACATTCCCAGACCGCCGCGGATGTGACCCACCAGGCTGCGGGCAAGATTCACAATCTTGTCGGCGATTCCGCCGTGCAACATCAACTCGCCGCTAAAGATGAAAAATGGGATGGCTAAGAACGAAAAAATGTTCATGCCAGACATCATCTGCTGGAAAAGAACGGCGACAGGTAATCCCTCGACCAAAATCGCGCAGATCGCGGAGAGCCCGATGGCAAACGCAACGGGCACGCCAAGCAGTAAGAAAACTAAGAAAGAAATCCCTAAGGTTGCTAGTTCCATATTGCCCACTGTTGTGTATGTTGCTGCAATCGAGGACTGACGCGAAGACGTGTTTGCTGGGTGTTACTGCGCGTGGACCTTCTTACCGGCGATGGTCGACACAATTTGTTCTATCGAGAAAGACACGATCAATACCCCTGACACCACCAGCGGAACGTAACGTACCGCCTCCGACAGTTGGAGGTTTGGCATCTTGTATCCTGCGACCGACTCACCAAGAACCCATCCGTTGTAGATCATTGCAACACCGAATAGCGCGACCAGCGCTTGAATCAGCACCTGAAACCAACGGCGCGGACTTGCGGGGAGCATCTCAAGCAGCAGGTCAAAACCAAGGTGCCCCGACTCCCTCACGCCTACCGCGGCGCCGATGAGGGTAACGTACAAGATCAGCACCAGCGCCAGATTTTCTGCCCATGTCGGCGAGTCGTTGAGCACATAACGGCCGAACACTTGCAGCCCGACCACCGCGATAATTGCGAACAGACCAACAATACACAGGGCCATGCCGGCTTGGGCGGCATAACGATTAACAGTGGTCAGCAGTGGCATTGATAGCGCCTACTTTGTTTCTTGGATGCGCGTCACGAGACTCTTCATTTTCTCGGTGTTGGCGAATCTTGCGTAGACCGGCTTCATTGCGTCAACAAATTCTTGGCGATTTGCGATGGGATTGATTTGGACCTTCGCCGCGAGGATCGTCTGGCGCGCTTTTGCCTCGCGTTCATCCCATAACTTTCGCATGTGTGGAACTGAATCTTTAGCCGCTTTACGGATCAGCGTCTGATCTTCCTTGCTGAGTTTGTCCCATACCCGTTTCGAAAACACGAGCATGTCCGGCGCGTGGGAATGCTCACTCACGTTGTAAAACTTTGCCGCCTCAAAGTGTCGCGATGCCTCATAAGAGGGAATGTTGTTTTCGGCTGCGTCAACGATCCCGGTCTTCAGCGCGGTGTACACCTCGCCTAGCGGCATTGGTGTTGGATTAGCACCTAGTGATTGGATCATGGCGACAAATAGATCCGACTGCGGCACCCGCACTTTCATACCCTTCATGTCGGCAAGGGAGTTGATGGGCTTTTTTGCCGTATAAAACGATCGTGATCCGCCGTCGTAGAGCGCGAGGCCAATCAGGCCTTGCGGCTCCATCGAGGCGAGGATCTCGTCGCCAATCGGACCGTCGTACACCTTACGCATGTGCTCCACCGAGCGGAACAAAAACGGCAAGCCCGTGACGATCGTTTCTGGGACAACACTGTTGAGTGCACCGGCATGAACGCGCATCATGTCGAGGCCGCCGATACGCAACTGCTCAATATTGTCTTTTTCACTGCCGAGGCTGCCAGACGGGTAAACACGAACACCCAAACGGCCTTTTGTCTGGTCCGATAACAGCTTACCCATGTAACGTACGGCAAGTGTTGTTGGGTAATCGTTAGGATGAACCTCTGCAGAACGGAAGTCGCGAGCCGTCGCGAGCGGCGAAGTGATAAAGGCCGCCACGGCCACCAACGCGGCCACCAACGCGGCCACCATCGCGCCCACCAACGCGCCAACCACACGACGCGTCGTCGAATGGCTGAAATCTGTTGGCAGAAATTGCTGGCCAACTGCTCTATGGGTCATTTTTTATGCTCCCTTCGACGACGTGTGTTTCAGATGTTTCCGCGAGGCTATCCAAGAACTGCCCCGATGACACAGCCGATGCTGAATTTGCCCGCAAACAGCGCTTCAACCGTCTGCCCGGCGCGTACCGGATGAACGCCGGTGATCGCACCCGTTGAAATCCAACTCCCCGCGGGCAACGCAATACCGCGCGCTGCCAGCAGCTCCAGCAGGAAACGTACCGAGCCGATCGGGCCATCGGGGAACGCTGCTGCTGCGCCCGCTCCTGCGCAATCGTTATCAACTAGCAGTTTCACCGGCCAATCAGCGAAGCCGCTCGACCGCCAATCAGCCACTTCCGGTCCGATGATGAGCCCGTTGTTGTTGCCAAAATCGGAAACGGTCACGGCAGGACCTAAGTCATTAATGCTTGGTAGCGGTGAGCTCGCAATCTCGATGCCCATGTAGACACGGTCGATGTGGGCAGCCGCCTCATCGAGCGAGAACTGCAGCTGGCCAGCGTTGGGAGAATGGGCAACACGGAACAGAAACTCTGCCTCGGCAGCCCCGAACCCGTCGGTAAACGTGCGCCCGACACACGGTTGACCATCTGTCTGGCTCCGCTCAGAGAGCTGTATGGAACGCGAGAAAATAGGGCCGGCAAGGCGATCCGCGCCGAATTCGAGCGACATCGGCGGAAAAATTCGCCCGACCTTCCATCCCGCGACCGCGTCCGGGATGCGCGCAATGCTGGCATCCTGAATTTTGTAGGCTTGGGCGAGGCTGACAGGCTGCTGCCCGGGATAGGCGGCAAGACCACGTCCGGCCAGCCGAGCGGCGACGAATTGCGCCGAGATACTTTCTTCAGTAGTTCCGCTAGGGTGCACCTGGGCTCCGCATGAAGGTTACGTGCATTATTTCGTCGGGATACAAACGAGGGCGTTGCGTTCTGATCGGATTGATACTAATGGAAACCGGTGTCATTTGCAAGATATGACAGCGGACGCGCCATTCGCGTACTGGTCTGGTGGGCCGAATACAGCGTTTCCCAGCGAGTCCAAGTTTTCCCAGCACAACCACGGTTCATGGCAGGGCGAATGGGGGCATCTGTGTAACGACCGGACACGACGCCTGTTATGATTCGCGCATGAAAACAACCAAAAAATTGGGCGAAACACCCGCTGCAAAGCCGACAATCAACGATATCGCCAGGCTTGCGGGCGTCTCCAAGAAAACGGTTAGTCGTGTGATAAACCGCTCGTCGCTGCTCAACGAGGACACGCGCGAACGTGTCGAAGCCGTGATTCGGCAGGCCGGCTACGTTCCCAATCCGCAAGCGCGCGCACTGGCGCTTGGTCGTAACTTTTTGATCGGTTTAATTCACGACAACCCGAACGCGCAGATGATTCTCAATATGCAGCAGGGAATTCTTGAAGCGTTACATGGAACGGATTTTGAGCTGGTTGTACGTCCGGTGGATCGTGGGTCGGCCACAATGTTGAGTGACGTGCGGGGATTCCTCGAACGGCAGCGCTTGTTTGGGGTCGTGATTCTGCCGCCCATCTCGGAAAACGATCAACTTGCGACTCTATGTAATGAGATCGGCTGCCGCTACGTGCGGATGGGTTCGGCGGTTCTTGACGACCCTGATCATATGGTCGCATCGAACGACAAAGATGCCGTCGCCGGGGCGATCCGCTACCTGATCGCGCAGGGCCACACGCGTATCGGCCTTATCGCCGGTCCGCACGGATTTAGGTCGGCGCGTGAGCGTAGAGAAGGCTTCGAGGCCGCGCTGGTCGAGGCTGGAATCAAGCTGCCACGTAGTTTGGTGGCAGACGGACAGTACACTTTTGAGTCCGGGATTGCCGCGACAAATAGCCTGCTAGACCTTTCGCCAAGGCCAACCGCAATTTTTGCTTGTAACGATGAGATGGCGGCGGGGGTGTTGTTTGCGGCGCGCGAACGTGGACTCAAAGTCCCCGAAGATCTCTCGATTGTCGGATTCGACGACACACCCATCGCTTCAAGAGTGTGGCCGCCGTTAACCACGGTTCGTTGGCCAATCATCGCCATGGGAAGATCAGCAGCACTCAAGTTGATCAGCGGCTCGATTGCGCACGCCGATGAAGTGACGGAGCCCTCAACCTTTTACTCCACGTTAATCAAGCGGGGCTCGGTCGCGTCACCGGCGAAAGCCGGGTAGTACACAATCATCACCCGCCGTGGCGGCTGACATGGCCGAGCCCGTTGCATGAATATCTGACACCGGTTACCATGTCGGTTGTTCTCCCCCCCAGAGTTGAATACGGAGCCCCGCATGTTCGAAAAAACTTACCACGCGACTCACCCAGACATGATGGAAGGCGTGAGCAACGATCTGCTCCGCGACCGTTATCTGGTTGCCGATTTGTTTCAAACCGGGCGCGTGACCCTCAATTATTCTCACAACGAGCGCTTTGTCATCGGTGGCGCGGTGCCATCGGGCGGACCGATAAAACTCCCCGCACAGACCGAACCCGCCAGCGCGGCAGGCAAGCCGTTTCTCGAACGTCGCGAAATGGGCGTCATTAACGTCGGCAGCGGTGAAGGTACGGTGGTGGTGGACGGCGTTCGCGTCACCATGCAGCCGCGCGATTGTGTTTACGTGCCGATGGGCTCGGTGGACGTCACGTTTGAGGGTGAGAACGCGCGTTACTACATTGCCTCGCTGCCGTCGCACAAAGTCTGCCCGCTGAAGAAAATTTCGATTGCAGAAGCGAATCCCCTTCATCGCGGCGATCTGGAAAACTCCAACAAGCGGACCATTTATCAATTGGTCATTCCCGGTATTTGTGAGAGCGCGCAACTGCTGCTAGGTCTCACAATTTTGGAAACCGGCAGTGTGTGGAACACCATGCCGCCGCACCTGCATGATCGTCGCAGCGAGATCTATTTCTACTTTGGTCTTAGTGAGAAAGACCGCGTATTACACTACATGGGCGAGCGGGATGCGATGCGCCATGTGGTGATTGAAAACGAGCAGGCCGTCATCTCGCCACCATGGTCGGTACACATGGGCTCCGGCACAAAATCCTACGCGTTCATCTGGGCGATGGGCGGCGAGAACCTCGATTACGCCGACCTTAATGTCCTCGACATCTGCCAGTTGAAGTAGGCGTAATGCGCAATCCATTCGACCTCACCGGCCACGTCGCGGTCGTCACTGGTGCCAACACCGGCATCGGCCAAGCCGTTGCGGTTGCACTCGCGCGTGCGGGCGCGGATGTGGCGTGTGTCGGGCGCAGCGGCGCCGATGAAACGCTCGCCGAGATTCGCGCATTAGGTCGGCGCGGCGTCGACATCAAAGCCGATCTTTCCACAATCGAGCCCGTCGCGCGGGTCGTTGACGAAACTGTTGCGGCATTTGGACGCATTGATATCTTGGTGAATAACGCGGGCATCATCCGCCGCAACGACGCGATCAATTTCACCGAAGAGGATTGGGATGCGGTGGTCGATACCAATTTGAAATCGGTGTTCTTTTTGTCGCAAGCGGTCGCGAAGGTGATGATTAAATCCGGGCGCGGCAAGATCATTCACATTGCCTCAATGC
>JACMOJ010000024.1 GCA_014378085.1 Burkholderiales bacterium
CGAGTCAACATATCGGCGATCGGATCACTCATGCTCATAATTTATCTCCGCCCTACTTCTCGCTACCAGCTAGCTTTAACCAAGCCCGGCACTTCACCGCGCATCGCAATTTCACGCAACTTGTTACGACCCAATCCGAACTTGCTATACACGCCACGAGGACGACCGGTGATCGCACAACGATTACGCAGACGCGTTGGATTAGAGTTGCGTGGCAACGCCTGCAACTTCAAACGCGCCTGATACCGATCTTCGTCAGCAGCACTCTGATCGTTGATAATTTTAAACAGCGCTTCGCGCTTCGGCTTAAATTTCGCCACGAGCTTTTCACGCTTGGCTTGACGGTTAATCACTGCAAGTTTGGCCATGCACTTAACCTCTGAAAGGAAACTTGAATGCTGCGAGAAGCGCTTTAGCTTCAGCATCATTCTTAGCGGACGTGGTAATCGAAATATTCATGCCGCGAATCGCGTCAATTTTGTCGTATTCGATTTCCGGAAAAATGATCTGCTCTTTAATGCCCATGTTGTAGTTGCCACGGCCATCAAACGAACGACCAGAAATGCCGCGGAAGTCACGCACACGCGGCAGCGACACCGTGATCAAGCGATCAAGAAACTCATACATGCGATTTGCACGCAAGGTCACCATGCAACCGATCGGATAACCGTCACGGATCTTGAATCCGGCGATGGATTTCTTCGACAGCGTCACAACCGGCTTTTGCCCAGCGATCTTCGTCATGTCACCAACGGCGTGATCCATGATCTTTTTGTCCGCAACCGCTTCGCCTACACCCATGTTCAGGGTGATTTTGGTGATGCGCGGTACTTCCATTACAGACTTGAAGCCAAAGTCTTTCATCAACTTTGGCACAACGGTTTCTTTGTAAAACGATTGGAGTCGAGCCATTTTCAGCGCCTCCTTAAGCGTCGATTTGTTCGCCGTTGGAAGCGAACACACGCACTTTGCGTTTGTCGTCCAGCGACTTAAAGCCGACGCGATCCGCTTTACCGGAGGTCGGGTTAAAAATAGCAACATTGGAAAGATGAATTGACATCTCTCTTTCCACGATGCCGCCAGTCGAGCCCTTCATCGGATTCGGCTTGGTGTGCTTTTTGACTCGGTTGATACCCTCAACCAGTACGCGCTCGGACTCTGTGACCATGGACAGCACGGCGCCGCGCTTTCCCTTGTCTTTTCCGGTGATGACGACCACTTGGTCGCCTTTACGAATTTTATTCATGACGTGTTTTCCTTTACAGCCTTACAGCACTTCAGGCGCCAGCGACACGATCTTCATGAACTTTTCAGTGCGTAACTCACGCGTCACTGGTCCAAAGATGCGCGTGCCGATCGGCTCAAGCTTTGCGTTCAACAGCACTGCTGCGTTGCCGTCAAATTTGATCAACGAACCATCGCTACGGCGGACGCCTTTAGCAGTTCGCACCACAACGGCGTTATAGACCTCGCCTTTTTTGACGCGGCCACGCGGCTGCGCGGATTTGATACTGACTTTGATGACATCACCAACGCCCGCATAGCGACGCTTAGAGCCGCCCAGGACTTTGATACACATCACCGATCGCGCGCCGGTGTTATCGGCGACGTCGAGAATCGACTGCATCTGAATCATTTTTTTTCTCCAACTTGCCCGCCACAAATGGCAGTTAGTTTTGGATCCGTCTTATGTCATCGCAGCCAATCCGGAGACCCGAATTAAATGCGCCAACAGGTTAGAAAGCTTCTTTTGCCTGATTGCTTAAAGCACTTTTTCAAGTGCGGCTTGTGCAGACTTTCAGGCGGCAGGGTCACGTTGCACCCTGTTTTTGCAGACTTTCAGCCGACATAGCCACGGCTGGAGCAGCGAAGTCGGCCAGTATAAGCGAACCTAATGCCCTAATGCAAGCGATTTTCTCGAATGATTTAATGGTCTGGCCATGGTCTAGGGGCGGATACATCGACCCTTGCAGCAGCGGGCCCGAGGAGCCGCGCGTTAAATGGCGGTCATGCCACCGTCAACTGACAAAATTTGACCCGTGACGTAGCTAGCGGCGTCGGCGGCAAGAAAAATTGCGGGCCCCATTAAATCTTCTTCCCCACCAAGGCGGCCCAGCGGCGTCATCGCCACGATCTGGTTTTCAATGACTTGTAAAACGCCTGCGCTCATTTTTGATGGGAAGAACCCCGGCGCCAAGGCGTTGACTCGGATGCCGTACTTTGCCCATTCGGCTGCCAATGCGCGTGTCATATTGACCAAGCCACCTTTGCTGGTGTTGTAGGCAAGCGTTTGCATTGGGCCAAGCTGTCCGCGCAGACCTGCGACGGAAGCGATATTGATCACTGCACCGCAACGATTCGGGATCATCGACTTTGCGCCCACTTGTTGGGTGACGAGCCACGTCCCCGTAAGATTGGTAGCAATAATTTTGTTCCAAGCCTCAAGTGGATACGTTTCGGCCGGAGCGCCCCAAGACGCACCCGCGTTGTTGATCAAAATATCGATTCGGCCAAAGCGTTTAAGCACAGCGTCGACCATCGGCTCAATCGTTTCCGGTTTCGCGAGGTCGCTCGAGACCACAAACACGTCATACCCCAGCGAGGCCAGTTCAGCTTTTGCCTCCTCTAACTCGCTGCTTTTGCGTGCCGTTAGGGCGAGCTTGGCACCCTGAGAGCCGAAGCCTTTGGCGATTTGCAGTCCCAACCCGCGCGAGCCCCCCGTGATCAGCGCGACACGGTTTGTGAGGTCAAAAAGTTTGTTGGCGTTCATGAGTGTTTTCCTAAATCAATTGATCGGCGGCAACACGCCGAGGGACACGCCTAGCTTGCTACGCAGAAAGTTCAAAATACCCTATTGGCGGTTAGTTTGGAGCACTTTTGCCTTGAAGTGCCCGTCAATAAACGAGTTTGCATTTTTAGTAGGGACTTGCTTGGTCGTCCAGCACTGCCCGCTTATGCCTTGTCGCGATCCTTCCGCCGAGCATCGACAACGCAACCGCTTCGGCGATCTTGATGCCGTCCACACCGGCACTCATGATGCCGCCTGCGTAACCCGCGCCCTCTCCCGCAGGGAATAAGCCGGTTGTGTTTACGCTTTGAAAGTTATCGTCTCGGCGCGCAATTCGAATTGGCGACGAGGTTCTCGTCTCAACTCCTGTCAGCACGGCATCGTGCATCGCGAAGCCGGCAATCTGTTTATCAAATGCCGGAAGCGCCTCGCGCACGGCCTCAACCACAAAATCTGGCACACATTGCGAGAGATCGGTCATCTTCACGCCGGGCTTGTACGAGGGCACAACAGACCCGAATGCGGTTGATGCCTTACCGGCGAGGAAATCGCCCACGAGTTGCGCCGGTGCGTGGTAATTTTCACCGCCGGCGATAAACGCTGCCGCCTCCCAGCGCCGTTGAAAATCAATGCCCGCCAGTACGTCGTCTGGATAGTCGATTGCTGGCGTGATGCCGACCACAATGCCAGCGTTGGCGTTGCGTTCAGTACGCGAATATTGGCTCATGCCGTTGGTGACCACCCGACCGACTTCCGAAGTTGCCGCCACAACCGTCCCGCCTGGGCACATACAGAAACTGTATACGCTCCGTCCGTTAGAGGCGTGATGGACCAGCTTGTAGTCGGACGCACCCAGCATTTGATTTCCGGCATTAGGGCCAAATCGCGCACGGTCAATCAACCCTTGGGGGTGTTCGATGCGAAATCCAATCGAAAACGGTTTGGCCTCGACGAATACCCCGCGTTCGCGCAGTTTTTGAAAGGTGTCCCGTGCGCTATGTCCGGTCGCCAGAATGAGATGGTTGGTGGCGATGGCCTCACCAGTTTCCAAGACCACGCCTCGCATTCGCCGCTCGCCTCCGTGCTCTTCGATGTCGAAGTCGACGACCTTTTGTTGAAACCGGATCTCGCCACCCAAAGACTCAATTTTGGCCCGCATAATTTCGATCATCGATACGAGTTTGAACGTCCCGATATGCGGTTTGGAGACGTACATAATCTCGGGCGGCGCACCCGCCGCTACAAAATCTCGCAGCACTTTCCGCCCTAGAAAATGCGGGTCTTTGATTTGGCTCCAGAGCTTGCCGTCTGAAAATGTGCCCGCACCGCCTTCGCCGAATTGCACATTTGATTCCGGATTTAACGTCGATTTGCGCCACAAGCCCCAGGTGTCTTGCGTACGCTCGCGGACCGCTTTCCCCCGCTCGAGAACAATCGGCCGAAAGCCCATTTGCGCGAGCGTTAACGCGGCGAAAAGTCCACACGGCCCCAGCCCAATAACCACCGGCCTAACGCCTGAAAATTCCGCTGGTGCGTGCGCAATAAATTCGTATTCAGTGTCCGGTTTGACAATCACTTTGGGGTCACCGCGAAACTTGCGCAACACTGCCGCTTCGTCTCGCAATTCGACGTCGAGTGTATAGATCAAAAGAATATGCGCTTTTTTTCGCGCGTCATATCCACGCCGATAAATCAAAACGTTGAGCAGCTCCTCGTCCGGAATCTTCAGGCGTGCGAGTACGCCTGCGCGCAGCGCGGCAACATCGTCGTCACAGCTTGAGCCGAGTGACAGCTTGATTTCGTTCAGGCGCAGCATGATTTAAGAACCGTATCCCCCACCTAGCAAGCTATGATTATCTATTGGACTGTCATGGACTGTGTGAAAACAAAAAAGCCCGCAGATGCGGGCTTGTTTTGCGAAGACAGAGACAAAACTTATTCGGCTTTTGCCTTTTCGATAAGCTTCGACACGGCCCATGCTTTGGTCTTAGACATTGGCTTGGTTTCTTCGATTGTCACGGTGTCGCCCATTTTGAAATCATTGTTCGGGCTATGTGCGTGATACTTCTTCGAACGGCGCAGCACTTTACCCAGAATCGGATGTTTCACCGCGCGCTCAACCAGCACTGTTACCGTTTTATCCATCTTATCGCTAGTGATAACGCCGGTCAGCGTACGCTTGCTTTTGGTCACTTCAGCAGTAGTCGTCATTATTGCGCCTTCGCTTTTTCGGTAAGGATGGTCTTGATCTGCGCGATTTCGCGCTTCGCACGGCCAAGCTCCGTCGTCTTAGACATTTGCTGAGTCGCAACCTGCATGCGCATCGAAAACTGGGCACGACGTAAATCCAGCAGTTCCTTATTCAACTCTTCCGGGGATTTCGCCCGCATTTCTTTGGTGTTCATGGCGTAGTCCTTTCTTAACCCAACAGACGATGTACAAAGGTGGTCCGAATCGGCAACTTTGCAGCGGCAAGTGCAAACGCTTCGCGCGCCAAATTCTCTTGCACGCCATCCATTTCGTAGAGCACTTTGCCTGGCTGGATCTCAGCCACAAAATACTCAGGTGAGCCTTTGCCGTTACCCATGCGAACTTCAGCAGGCTTTTTAGAGATTGGCTTGTCGGGGAAAATACGAATCCAAACTCGGCCACCGCGTTTAATGTGGCGCGTCATGGCGCGACGCGCCGCTTCGATTTGACGCGCGGTCAAACGACCCCGGCCAACCGCCTTCAAACCAAATTCTCCGAACGAAACTTTGGCACCCGTTGTGGCGATACCTTTGTTCCGGCCTTTTTGCTCTTTGCGATATTTTCTTCTAGCTGGCTGCAGCATTTTTCGCTCCTGGACGGCCACGCGGCTTACGCGCTGGCTCAGCTTGTGGCTCCGGTGCCGCAACAGGCGTTTCGCCTTTTGCCAGCATGTTGCCCTTGTAGACGAGAACTTGTACGCCGATCACGCCGTACGTGGTACGCGCTTCAGAAAAACCCTGATCGATGTCAGCACGCAACGTGTGAAGCGGCACGCGACCTTCACGGTACCACTCGGTACGCGCGATTTCTGCGCCGTTCAAACGACCGCTAGAGGTGATCTTGATACCTTGCGCACCCAGGCGCATTGCGTTTTGCATCGCACGCTTCATTGCACGGCGGAACATCACGCGCTTTTCGAGCTGGGCTGTAATGCCGTCAGCGATTAGCTGGGCATCAGTTTCTGGCTTGCGAATTTCTTCGATATTGACATGCACCGGCACGCCCATCATTTTCGAAAGACTCAAGCGCAGATTTTCGATGTCTTCGCCTTTCTTGCCGATCACCACGCCTGGGCGGGATGAATAGATCGTGATCTTTGCGTTCCTCGCAGGACGCTCGATGATGATCTTGCCAACAGACGCGCTCGCCAACTTCTTTTTTAAGTAGGTACGAACTTTGATGTCTTCCAGCAACATGATCGGAAAGTTTTTGCTGTTTGCATACCACTTCGAGGCGAAGTTTTTGGTAACAGACAAGCGAAAACCAGTCGGGGAAATTTTTTGTCCCATTGCAGCTCCTTATTGCTTGCCGTCGCCGACGGTCACAAAAACGTGACAAGTCGGTTTGACAATGCGGTTACCACGGCCTTTTGCGCGCGCGGTAAAGCGCTTCAATACAGGGCCCTTTTCAACGAGGATTTTGGCGACTTTAAGGTCATCAATATCGGCACCGTTGTTATGCTCAGCATTTGCGATGGCGGATTCCAACACCTTCTTGATAATCGTTGCGCCTTTTTTTGGCGTAAACGTGAGGATGTTGAGCGCTTGGTCTACTTTCTTACCGCGAATTAGGTCGGCAACTAAGCGGCCTTTTTGCGCGGAGAGGCGTACGCCCCACAGATTAGCGGATACGTTCATTGGTATCGCTCCTTATTTCTTGCTAGCCGCCGAAGCCTTCTTATCGGCCGGGTGGCCTTTGAAGGTACGGGTCAAGGCAAATTCGCCCAACTTGTGGCCAACCATGTTTTCGCTGACGAACACCGGGATGTGCTGCTTCCCGTTGTGAACGGCAATGGTTAAACCCACAAAATCTGGCAGGATGGTGGAACGGCGCGACCAAGTCTTGATTGGCTTGCGATCTTTGATGGCAGCAGCTCTTTCAACTTTTGCTGCCAAGTGCCCGTCTACAAACGGGCCCTTCTTAATGGAACGTGCCATGGCGGTTACCCTTTCCGACGATCGCGAACGATCATGTTCTGTGTGCGCTTATTGGTGCGGGTCTTCAAACCTTTTGCAGGCTGACCCCAAGGCGAACGTGGATGACCACCGCCGTTGGAACGACCACCGTGCGGGTGATCCACCGGATTCATACAGATACCGCGAACCGTAGGGCGCCAGCCACGCCAGCGGTTGGCACCGGCTTTACCGATGACGCGCAGGGAATGTTCGCCGTTACCCACTTCGCCAATGGTTGCGCGGCAGTCAACGTGAACTTTGCGGATCTCTCCGGAGCGCATACGCAACTGGGCGTACAAGCCTTCACGCGCCAGCAGCTGTACCGATGCGCCAGCAGAACGAGCCAATTGCGCGCCTTTCCCTGGGAGCATCTCAATGCAGTGAACGGTTGGGCCGACCGGAATATTGCGGATCGGTAAGCAATTACCGACCTTGATTGGTGCGTCTTGGCCAGATACAACTTGCTGGCCAACTTCGACACCTTTCGGCGCAATCATATAGCGACGCTCGCCGTCGGCATAACAAAGCAACACAATGTTCGGGCTACGGTTTGGATCATACTCAAGACGCTCGACCTTCGCGACGATGCCGTCTTTGTCGTTACGCTTAAAGTCAATAATGCGGTAGTGCTGCTTATGACCACCACCCTGGTGACGCGTGGTGATGTGGCCGTGGTGATTACGTCCGGCATGTTTGGACTGCGGCTCAAGCAATGCCGCATGCGGCGCGCCCTTGTGCAGATTCGCATTGACCACCTTCAGCATGCTGCGGCGGCCCGGGGAAGTTGGTTTTGTTTTAACGAGAGCCATTACACCGCTCCTTCCGTAAACTGGATATCGCCGTCACCTTTAAGGCAAACATATGCCTTCTTAACGTGATTGCGACGGCCTTCAAAGCGTCCGTGACGCTTTGCTTTGCCTTTTTGGTTAACGATATTTACGCTAGCCACTTCAATTTTTTGATCTTTAAATAGAAGTTCCACCGCAGCCTTTACCTCAGCCTTGGTCGCGCTTGGCAGAACTTCAAACACCACCTGCTTTTGCTTGTCGGCCACCATGGTGGCCTTTTCGGAAATGACGGGTCGCAATACGACCGTCAGAAGGCGTTCGGCGTTCATGCGAGCACCTCTTCAAATTGTTTGACCGCACCCTTGGTCAAGACCACGTTTGCGAAGCGAACGAGGTTGACCGGGTCAGCGTGCTTGGCTTCGAGGACCATTACGTTCTCGAGGTTACGCGAGGAAAGATACAAATTCTCGTTAAAATTTTCTGTGATGATCAGCACTTGATCAAGCCCCATCTCCTTAAGCTTGGAAACCAAGCCCTTGGTTTTTGGCGCATCAAGCGTCATATCTTCAACAACGGAAAGACGGTTCTCACGCACCAACTGCGAAAGAATTGCCGCGATGCCCGCGCGATACATCTTGCGGTTCACTTTTTGCGTAAAGTTTTCGTCTGGCGAGTTCGGGAAAATCTTACCGCCACCGCGCCACAGCGGCGACGAGGCCATGCCGGCGCGCGCACGACCGGTACCTTTTTGACGCCAAGGCTTCTTGGTCGATTTTTGCACGTCGCTACGGCCTTTTTGCGCGCGGTTACCGGAGCGCGCATTGGCTTGAAACGCGGTCACGACTTGGTGAACAAGCGCTTCGTTGTAGTCGCGGCCGAACAGCTCTGGCGACGCTGCAACGGTGCCTTCGGCGGCACCCTTGTCATTGATAAGCTTGAGTTCCATTATTTAGCTCCCTTCACTTTAGGAGCTTTAGCCGCAGGCCGAACGACAATAGTGCCGTTCTTGGCGCCCGGTACTGCGCCTTTGACCAAAATCAACGAGCGAGCAACGTCGACGCGCGCAACTTCGAGCATAGGCATCGTTGAAGATACGTCACCGAGGTGGCCGGCCATGCGCTTACCTGGGAACACCCGGCCCGGGTCCTGCGCCATACCGATGGAGCCCGGAACGTTGTGCGACTTCGAGTTACCGTGCGATGCGCGGTTAGACGAAAAATGGTGGCGCTTGATAACGCCGGAAAAGCCTTTACCCAGAGTAGTGCCTGACACGTCGACCTTTTGGCCAACTGCAAACATTTCTACCGAGAGCACTTCGCCAACTTTCAGTTCGGCAAGTTTTTCGGGCGACACCGCAAACTCTTTTACGACCGAACCAGCTTCGACGCCGGCCTTGGCATAGTGGCCAGCTTGCGCTTTCGCCACTCTTGATGCACGGCGGGTTCCAAATGCAACTTGGACGCCTGCATACCCATCAGTTTCAGGGGTTTTTAGTTGTGTGACTCGGTTATTCGACACGTCTAGCACTGTCACGGGGATGGCGGTGCCATCATCCGCGAAGATGCGAGTCATGCCGACCTTCCGGCCGACGAGACCTAAGCTCATCTTCATTCCTTTTGTGATTAGCCTCATTCCACCCTAAAAATCCAGATGTTACGAGGTGTCCGCTACAATTGGCGAACGGGTTATTTACTTGGTGCTGTTGCTTGTCGGCCTCTGCGGCTCATTCCAAGCGGAAAAGAGGCGAAATTATAATCGCCCCTTCTCAATAAATCAAATACTTACGCTGTTACAACTTAATCTCTACGTCCACGCCGGCCGGCAAGTCTAGTTTCATCAACGCGTCAACCGTTTTGTCTGTTGGATCGATGATGTCCATTAAACGCAAATGGGTGCGAATTTCCATTTGATCGCGGGACGTCTTATTGACGTGCGGTGAACGCAGAAGATCGAACCGCTCAATTTTGGTCGGCAGCGGAACCGGGCCTTTTACCACCGCGCCGGTACGTTTCGCGGTTTCCACAATCTCTAATGCCGACTGATCGATTAGTCGATAGTCGAATGCCTTCAAGCGAATGCGAATTTTTTGTTTGGCGAGTTGTGCTGTTGCCATCTCGGTTCCTTTAAGCCGCTTCGAAGGCAGCCGTTACTTGGTTAATTCTTTCGGAGGTTTTATGCCGCAGAGAAGTTGCCGTGGCGGCCAACTACCCTGTAGCGTATCTTCCGGCGTTACTTTTTTACTTCAATACTTTTGAGACCACACCTGCGCCGACGGTACGACCGCCTTCGCGAATCGCAAAGCGCAGCCCCTCTTCCATCGCAATCGGCGCAATCAGC
>JACMOJ010000230.1 GCA_014378085.1 Burkholderiales bacterium
ACATCAACACCCCATTCATCGTGCCGGTAATCGACTGATCCGACCGATGAAATTGTATCGACCATGAGCAGCGCCGGGTGATGAGCCTTGTCCATGGCTTTGCGAACGGCATGGATATCGGAGGTCACACCGGTTGACGTTTCATTGTGCACGACGCATACGGCTTTGATCGCGTGGCCGCTATCGGTTGCGAGTCGCGCTTCGATTTCGCCTGCATTGACGCCGTTGCGCCAATCTCCCTGCATAAATTCTGGATCGAAACCAAGTTTCACCGCCATTTTTTTCCAGAGTGCCGCAAAATGGCCGGTTTCCACCATCAATATCTTGTCGCCTGGCGAAAGCGTGTTCACCAGCGCTGCCTCCCACGCACCGGTGCCTGAGGCGGAATAAATGATGACCGGGTGCTGGGTCTGAAAAACAGCCTTGATCCCTTCCAGGACTTCCTTGCCTAATTTCTGAAAAACCGGGCCGCGATGATCGATCGTTGGCGCATCGATGGCGCGCAGCACCCGATCCGGTACGTTGGTCGGCCCGGGAATTTGCAGGAAGTGGCGGCCTGCCCGGTAAGTGGATTGCGTCATGTGTGAATGCCTTTCATCAATGAACCCGTTAGCGATTGCCCGTATACACTATGCGAACAACTTCTGGCTATAAATGCCCTTGATCAAGATCCAACAGCGATGAATGCCGAACCCGTGATTTCCCGAATTCAGTTCGTCCCGAAAGCGAAAGCTTCCACACCGCTGGAGGAGCGCTTGCGGCGCGACATCGATGGCGAAGTGATGTTCGATGCAGCCAGCCGTGGCCGCTACGCGACCGACGCCTCGATCTATCAAATCATGCCGATTGGGGTGGTGGTACCGCGCACCCGCGACGCCGCAATCAGCGCGTTGCAGATTGCTGCCGAGCAAGGGGTTGCCATACTCGCGCGCGGTGCCGGCACTTCGCAGTGCGGGCAGACGGTTGGCGAAGCACTGGTGATCGACAACAGCAAATATTTGAATGCAATGGTTGAATTCGACCCGGCAAGCCAGCGTGCAATTGTCGAGCCCGGCATGGTTCTCGATCTCCTGAACGCCAAACTGAAAGCATCCAACTTGTGGTTTCCGGTGGACGTATCGACCGCTGCGCAGGCAACCATTGGCGGGATGGCGGGCAACAATTCCTGCGGTTCTCGCTCGATTGCATACGGAAACATGGTTGACAACGTTTCAGGTATCGACGCGTGGCTGAGTGGCAATCAACGTTTTCACTTTGGCGATAATGCGCTCGAAAAAAATAACAGCGAAGCGTTCCGGAAAATTGCATCGGCCATGAAGTCGCTCTACGCACGTGAAGAAACTGAAATTAGCGACAAAATGTTCCCCATCGCCAGAAGAGTGGCGGGATACAACCTAGATCGACTCTCACCGGAGAGATTCAATCTCGCCCATTTGCTGGTTGGCTCAGAAGGAACGCTGGCCTACTTCGAGCGTGTTCATTTGAAATTATCTGCGTTGCCCAAACACAAGACCCTGGGTGTGTGCCATTTTCCGCGTTTCTACGATGGCATGGATGCTGCACAACACATCGTCAAGCTCGGCCCATCCGCAGTGGAACTGGTTGATCGCACCATGCTCAACCTCTCGCGCGGCATAGCGATCTATCGAAAAACCGTTGACGCATTCTTGCAGGGCGAGCCCGATTGCGTGCTACTGGTTGAATTCTCCGGAGAAGTGCATGCGGAGCAAGTCGCCAAATTGAAGCAGTTGGGTGTGCTCATGGCTGACCTTGGCTTTCCGGGCGGCGTGGTGGAAATCCCAGATGTGGCATTACAAAAGGCCGTGTGGGAAGTGCGCAAGGCCGGCCTCAATATCATGATGTCAATGAGAGGCGACGGTAAGCCGGTGAGTTTCATCGAGGACTGCGCAGTACCGCTCCCCCATCTGGCCGAATACACACGCCGCCTTACCGAAGTTTTCCAAAAACATGGAACAGTCGGCACCTGGTACGCACACGCCTCGGTTGGCTGCCTGCACGTACGTCCGATCCTCAATATGAAAGCCGACGGTGCCGCAAAAATGCGCGCGATCGCCGAAGAAGCCTCGCAGCTGGTCCGCGAATACAAGGGCGCTTACTCAGGTGAACACGGCGATGGACTGGTGCGATCCGAGTGGATCGCGCCGTTCCTTGGCCCCCGGTTAACGGCGGCATTGGGCGAAATCAAGTCGTTGTTCGATCCGAAGGGATTAATGAATCCGGGCAAAATCGTTAATCCATCGAAGCAGGACAATCGCTCGCTATTTCGTTTCAAGCCGGAATACGCCGCGCAGAACATTGACACCGTGCTCGACTGGAAAGACAGCGGTGGCTTTGCAGGTGCCATCGAGATGTGTAACAACAACGGTACTTGCCGCAAGTTTGACGCAGGCACCATGTGTCCAAGCTATCGGGCCACCGGTGACGAGCAGCATGTCACACGCGGACGAGCAAATACGTTGCGTCTGGCGATGAGCGGGCAACTGGGCGGCGAAGGGCTCGATTCCGACGCGGTAAAGGACGCGATGGAGCTTTGCGTCAGTTGCAAAGGCTGCAAGCGCGAGTGCCCAACCGGGGTGGACATGGCGAAAATGAAAATCGAATTTCTTCATCACTATAAACGGCGGCACGGACATTCATTGCGCGACGTACTAGTTGGGTATTTGCCGCGCTATGCGCCGCTTGCGTCGAAATTTTCATCGTTGTTAAATCTGCGCGATACGCTTCCGGGCGCGGCTTGGTTAGCGGAGAAAATAACCGGGTTGTCCGCAAAGCGCACCATGCCAAGATGGGCTAATGAGAATTTTCTGAGTGGACCCGCTTCTGCAGTAACCGCCGGCCACAAAGGGAAAGA
>JACMOJ010000231.1 GCA_014378085.1 Burkholderiales bacterium
AGGATAATGGTGCGCTGGCGCTCTGCGTCGGCTTTGATCTTGTCCGCTTCCCCTGCACCGGTCGCCCTCAGCTCATTCGCCACCCGTTTACGTTCGGACTCCATCCGTTTGTAGACGTCGGCCGAAATTTCCGGAACCAAGTCAACACGTTTTAGGCGCACGTCAAGCACTTCAATGCCGATGCTGCGGGCATCTTTATCCGCTTTCACACGCAAGCTTTCCATGATCTTATCGCGTTCGCCCGAAATCACCTCGGCGAGCGTGCGCTGGCTAAATTCATCACGAAGATCGTTATTAATCGATTGGGCGAGGCGGATCTCGGCAGCGTTGATGTCGCCGCGCGTGGAAACAAAAAATTGTTTCACATCGATGATCCGATACTTTACAAACGAATCGACCAGCACGTTGTTCTTCTCGCTGGTCTGGATACGTTCTGCATCCTTGGTATCCAACGTTTGAATGCGCGTGTCGTAGATGCGGATGTTTTCGATGAACGGCACTTTGAAGTACAAACCGGGCTGGGTGTGCAACGCCACGACTTCTCCAAGGCGGAAACGAATCGCCGCTTGGCGCTGATCGACCGTAAACGCGGTCAGTACCAACGTTACGAGGACAGCCACCAAAATCATGATGATCAGCGGAAGATTTTTTTTCATGTTCATATTCCTCGCTTAACGGCCGTCGCGCGAACGCAAGTCGCGTCGTGCGGTACTAGGGTCCGGTGCCGCAGTAGCCGGCGGATCAGATAGGGTGACAGATTTGGCAACCGGGTCGCTACTCTGCGTCTGCGTGTTCGGACCCGACATCTGCATGATCTTGTCAAGCGGCAGATACAACAAATTCTGCCCGCCTTTTTGGTCGACCAGCACTTTGCTGGTGTTCTGCATGACCTGCTGGATGGTTTCGATATACATACGCTCACGTGTGACCTGCGGTGCTTTTTCGTACTCAGCAACCACCGCAGAAAAGCGAGAGGCATCGCCTTGGGCATTTGCCAACACCCGCTGCTTATGTCCGCTGGCCTCTTCCAACAAGCGCGCAGCCAGACCGCGCGCCCTAGGCAAGATATCGTTAGCGTACGCCTCGCCTTCGTTCTTCAAGCGCTCTTTATCTTGCTTGGCGCGAACGGCGTCGTCAAAACTTCCCTGCACTTGTTCAGGTGGTTGCGCATTTTGCAAATTCACCGTGGAAACGAGAATGCCGGTCGTATATCGATCAAGAATTTTTTGCATGAGCACTTTGGCGCTGGATGCGATCTCGCCACGTCCTTCATAGAGCACATAGTCCATCTTGCTGCGGCCAACAATTTCGCGCATGGCCGTCTCGGCAACTTGGCGGACGGCTTCATCCGGGCCGCGATTGTTAAACAAGTATTCTTCCGGGCTTTTCAATGTGTACTGCACGGCAAACTGCACATCAACAATGTTCTGGTCTTGGGTCAGCATCAACGCCTCTTCCTTGACCTTGGTCTTTTGACTATTGCGATGCCCGACTTCGAGGGCTCGCACTTGGCTAATATTGACTACCTCATGGGTTTCAATCGGATACGGCCAGTGCCAGCGCGGTCCTGGCGTGGTGGTCTGCGAATACTTACCAAGGCGCAATTCGACGCCGCGGCTGCCCTCCTCAACGATGTAGAACCCGGTTGCCAGCCACACCGCCAGCGCAAGACTTGCCGCTAACGCGAAGCCGCCACCGAGCGCGGCATTCGAAGGCGCGCCGCCCCCCGCGCCGCCGCTGTTGTTGCTGTTGTTGCCGTTGGGCTTCTTCCCGAACAACCCAACAAGTTTCTGATTCAGCTTCTTGATGATTTGCTCAAGATCGGGCGGACCATCGTTACCGCCACCGCCCCCACCGCCACTGCCGCGCTTGCCCCATTGCGGGTCGTTGAGCGACATCTCTGTAATGGTTGCCCCATTCGGGCTTCCCGCATTTATCGTCACACCACTTCGACGCAGACGCGACACAAAAAGCGCATACCGAAGCCGGTAAAACGGATAACTCACTAACGCGATGGCTACCGACACAACTTCGATGACCATCGATCGCATATTCGACCGCATACAATGACTCCGGGGTTAAATCAATGAAAGTGAGGGGCGACAGCAAAGTGATCCTGCTTCGCTATCGCTAAGTTATTCGTTTGGTTGTCTAGAGCTGCCAAAGGTTCAGTCGATTTCCATTCAGCGGAGACCACTTCACGCTCCCCGCTAGTGACAGCAGCCGCTGCCGATGCAAACTCGGACAGGGCGCCGCGGAGCAGGTCAAATCCGGCGCCCGTCATCGCACTCACGCGAACTTCGCAAATTTTACCATTCTCATCGCGGAGAACTGACGGCATTGCACCTGATTCAAGCCGGTCTATTTTGTTAAGAACGCGAATCTGCGGGATATCGGCAGCGCCGATCTCGGCCAGCACGCTTTCCACGTCGGCAATTTGCTGGTCGCGCGCGGGATTAGATGCATCGATCACATGCAGCAACACATCCGCCTCTAACGCCTCGGTCAAGGTGGCATGGAAGGCCGCGACCAACCCGTGGGGTAACTCGCGAATGAAACCAACGGTGTCGGATAATGCAACGTTGTATGACGGCGCGAGAAAAATCCGGCGTGTGGTGGTGTCGAGTGTGGCAAACAACTGGTCAGCAACATAGGTTTCAGCACGCGTCAGCCGGTTGAACAAGGTTGATTTGCCCGCGTTAGTGTAACCGACGATAGAGACGGTAAATGCGCCTGCACGGCGACGACTGGCCCTTTGCGTACTGCGTTGGCGTTCGAGTTTGGTCAGCCGGTCCTTCAGCTTTTTGATGCGCTCACCGACTAGGCGACGGTCAATCTCGAGCTGCGTTTCACCGGGACCACCGCGCACGCCGATACCGCCGCGCTGACGTTCCAAGTGGGTCCAGCCCTTTACCAAACGGGTGAGTAAATGCTGCATCTGTGCCAGTTCAACCTGCAATTTACCCTCAGCCGAGCGTGCACGCTGGGCAAAAATCTCGAGAATCAGGTCGGTACGGTCCATCACCCGCACCTTATCCGCGCCAAGGATTACCTCCAAGTTACGGATCTGGATCGGCGATAGTTGGTGATCGACCACCACCAACGTCGCACAAGTTTCTTCCACCAATAACTTAAGCTCATCGACTTTGCCGCTGCCAGCAAAAGTGGCGGCGTCGGGCTTTTGACGTTTACCGGTCAAGTAGCCGACCATATCAGCACCAGCGGTATTAATTAACTCACGCGCCTCGGCCAGCCTCGTGTCTGTCTGGCCGTCACCAAAATCGAGTAACAGCGCCAAGGCAGCGGTACGGCGCTGTGTGGTCGCAGGGAAAGGTGGTTTCAAATCAAGCTATCGGTGGCGCGCGCATCCTGCGCGGGAAAACGCGTAGTCGGGATGAAGTCGCAACGTTGGGTGCGGACGTGGCGTGGAAACGTATAGCACTGTCTACCAAATTTAGCCGCATGCGGTTTGGCATTGCCGCAATGCATAACTGCAGCAGCTTGCCGTGCGGTGGGACAAAGCACTTTTTTCGGTTCGCGAAATTCGCTCCCGAAGCAGTAACTAACTCTCAATCGCGGGCGTGTCAAACGGGATCGTGACAGCTCTGGCCGGTACAACCGTCGAGATGGCATGTTTATAGACCATCTGTGTCACCGTGTTTTTGAGCAACACGACGTATTGGTCGAACGACTCAATTTGGCCCTGAAGCTTGATGCCATTCACCAAATAAATGGAGACCGGTACATGCTCGCGGCGGAGTGCGTTTAAAAACGGATCTTGGAGGAGTTGTCCTTTATTGCTCACGATATTTTCCGTGTTCAAAAGTTATTAAGGCCTCGAAGATACCACACGGAACCCCCCCTTATCCTGCGCAACATTAATTCCTCATGACAGCGAGTGTTAAAGCTCTGTGAAGCCTTTAAGCCGGCCTTTTACCTGCGAAAGGATTATCGGCAGACTTCATTTGAATACGCAGAGGCGTACCAACCAGATCAAACTCCTTACGAAAGCGCCCCTCCAAGAAGCGCTTGTATGCATCCGTTACATGCTCTAGGGAGTTGCCATGCACCACGATGATGGGCGGGTTCATGCCGCCTTGGTGGGCGTATCGCAACTTTGGACGGTACATTCCGTTCTTTTTGGGAGTTTGGAATTGCACAGCCTCTAGTAAAAGTCTGGTTAACACCGGCGTCGACATTTTGCAATTTGCTGCACGGTGGGCCTGCGCTATGGAATCCCACACCGGACCTAGACCCTGCCTTTTTTGAGCGGAAATGAAATGCATGGCAGCAAATTTCAAAAAACCCATTCGAGTCTCAATGGAACGCTTGACTAGTTCGCGAGCGTACTCATCAATTGCATCCCATTTATTAATCGCGATTACCACAGCCCTGCCTGACTCCAGAATGTATCCCGCTATGTGAGCATCCTGATCGGTAATACCCTGAGTTGCGTCAATCAACAGCAAAACCACGCTGGCAGATTCAATGGCCTGCAGTGTCTTCACTACAGAAAATTTTTCAATTGCTTCGAAAACTTGGCCCTTTCGGCGCAGTCCAGC
>JACMOJ010000232.1 GCA_014378085.1 Burkholderiales bacterium
ACGACCGAATGGCCCTTCGCCAGCTCGCTATTGTGCATGCCGTAGACGAAATAGAGGACGATCGCGGCAAGCACGTACCAGGCGAAGAAGATCAACACGCGCGATTCGACGATCGGGAAACGCGGCGGTCAGGGCATCCTCGATGCGTTCGCTGCCTTGGCCGGCGGGATGCAGATCGGTTGAGGCGCACTCGCCACACTTCAGCGGTAGTCTCGCGTCCGCGCCGCAGTGATGGCAGCGTAGCCGCTTAATGCCGCGGTGAAACACCATACGTGCGCTGCACCGTTGACACTCGGGCATCCATCCGCAGCTGCCACAAACCAGTGCCGGTGCAAAACCACGCCGATTGATAAAGACCAGTGCCTGTTCGCCGCGTTTGATTGTTTCGTCGATGGCGCGAAGCATCGATTGGGTAATACCGTCGGGGGCTTTCTCGGCGTCGAGATCGATAAAGCTGACGGTAGGTAACGCAGCTTGAGCGACCGCGCGTTGGCGCAAGACGAGTCGGGTGAACCGCTCCCGAGCCACGTTGTCCAGCGTCTCAATGGACGGGGTCGCAGAGCCAAGTACGATCGGGCATCGTGATTGGCTAGCACGGAAAACCGCGACATCTCGCGCCGAGTAGCGAACGCCTTCCTGCTGTTTGTAAGAGGCGTCGTGTTCTTCGTCTACGATGATGATGCCCAGCCGTGGCATTGGCGTAAACACTGCCAGGCGTGTGCCGATCACAATATCGGCTTCGCCGTCTTGCGCGCTGCGCCATGCGGCGTAACGTGCGAGGTTTGACATGCCGCTGTGTGCGGGGGCAATTTGGTAAGCGGGAAAACGCGAGCGCACGTGCCGCAAAAATGCCGGTGTCAGGTTGATTTCGGGAACGAGCACCAGCGCTTGTTTACCGCGCTTCAACGCTTCCGCAATCGCCGCAAGATAAACCTCGGTCTTGCCACTGCCGGTAATGCCGTCCAACAGAAACGCTTGATAACCCCCGTTTGTCGCGGCTAATGCGTTCGTGATGGCATCAACTGCCGCTTGTTGTTCGTCGTTAAGTGAGGGCGCGGTTGATGCCGCAGTTGATGCCGCAGTTGATGCCGCAGATGATCCTGTTGCGGTCGCCGTTGCGGCCACATGCGTGCCGGACGGCTCAGCGGCGGAAGTGTGTTGCGGCGACGTCGACACTGCGGAGGCGTCCAGCGATTCGATCCAGCCGGCATTCTGAAGCCGATTTATCACCGCGCTTGCGCGGTTGTGCCGCTGGCGAATGGTGCTTTCTAGTTGAGCTCCGTTGGCGAGCCATTGAAGGATGCCGCGTTGTGCGGAAGCACGCGCTGGTAACGATGTGAGTGCGCCACGTCCCTCGGCGGTTAAGCCGAATGCGCGGATGGCCTGACGATGTTTGCTCGGTAAGCCTTTTGCGCCGCGCATGATCGGCGGAATCGCGTTTAGCGCGATTTGGCCAATTGGCGCGTGATAGTACGCGGCACAAAACTGAAACACCGCCATCGTTTCGGCAGAAAGCGCAGGGACCTCGAGCCGGACAGACTCAATTGGGCGCAGCTTTTCAGGCGCCACGTCCGATTCTGTGGTCAACGCGACGACAATACCGACAACGCGCTGCCTGCCAAACGGCACAATGACGAGACAGCCGGGCTTAACGGTGACGTCGTTTGGGACAAGAAAATCAAATGTATTGGCCAGCGGGACGTCCAGCCCGATTTTCGCAAACCGAACCCCGGCAAATAGGGCGCTGAGTGGGGCAGGCGTGGCGCTTTGCGTCATTGCTGGTACGCGGCTGTGGGCGGCTCGATAACACGCCAACGCGGTGACACTACGTAAATGCTGTCCCTGTGGATAACTTTGTGCATACTCCGCGCCGCGCGACGTTTCCCAGTAACATTTTTATCGCCAAACAAATTTTTATGTGCTGAAAAACGCGCAAAACTTCAATAAAATCAATAATCTACTTACGTTTATTCAACTTGTGCGGCAAAAATCACCTGGAAGTGTCTAGAACAAGGTCTCTGTGCATAAGCAAGAGTTTTCTGCGACAAAAGAAAAAAATTTTTCTTGACTTGCCAGTTTTAGCCACCCCTAGCACTGGCGCGGTGTACCGCGTTAACGAGTGCTTCGACGCTGGCGGGATCGGTAAATTGCGAAATGCCGTGGCCGAGGTTAAAAACATGGCCGTTGGCGTCGCCATCAGCGGCAAATTCGCGCAAAACGCGGCGCGCTTCTTGCTCAATGATGGTGGGCGGCGCAAACAGGGTAGACGGATCGAGGTTGCCCTGTAGCGCAACCTTGCCGCCGACACGGCGTTTAGCGTCCGCAAGGTCAATTGTCCAGTCGCAGGCCAAGGCATCAGCGCCACAATCAACCATTGATTCGAGCCACAGGCCGCCGCCCTTGGTGAAGAAGATTCGTGGAACCACACGACCATCAGCGGTTCGCTTCAGGCTCGCCATGATTTCGCGCACATATTTCAACGAAAACTCTTGGTAAGCCGAGTGCGAAAGCATGCCGCCCCACGTGTCGAACAGCATGACCGCCTGCGCGCCCGCGTCGATTTGTGCGTTCAGGTAAGCAATGACACTTTGAGTATTTTTTCGAAGGATGTTGTGCAGAAGGTCCGGCCGACGAAACAACATCGTTTTGGTCAAACGGAAATCGTCAGACCCACCACCTTCAATCATGTAGCAGGCGAGGGTAAATGGACTACCAGAAAACCCAATTAACGGCACTCTGCCATCTAATGTTTTGCGGATTTGCGCGACGGCATCGAAGACGTATTGCAGGGACAGCATATCCGCGGTCGGTAAGCGCGCCACATCGTCCTCGTGGCGAATTGGTCGCTCAAATTTTGGGCCTTCGCCATCGGCGAAGTACAGGCCTAAGCCCATCGCATCTGGAATCGTCAAAATGTCCGAGAACAGAATCGCCGCGTCCAAGGGGAAACGATCAAGCGGCTGAATCGTGACCTCGGTGCAATAGTCAGGATTTTTTGCTAGCCCTAAAAAGCTGCCAGCCCGCTTCCGTGTCGCGTTGTACTCCGGCAGATAACGCCCGGCCTGGCGCATGATCCAAATTGGCGTGTAGGGCGTGGGCTCGCGCATTAGGGCGCGTAAAAAAACGTCGTTTTTAAGTGTGGACATAGCAGCAAAAAAATGGCGTGACCGAATGGCGACGCAACCGCATTATGTCACCGGCAGGTTGAAAATCTTTAGCGCGGCAAATCCGATACGCCCATCAGGTATTCATCGACGGAGCGGGCGGCTTGGCGCCCTTCTCGAATCGCCCACACCACCAGTGACTGCCCGCGCCTCATGTCCCCCGCCGCAAAGACTTTTGGATTAGTGGTTTGGTAAGCCATCGTTCCCTCAGTGGCCGCTTTGACGTTTTGCCGCTGGTCTTTTTCCACACCGAGAGCGGCAAACTCCTCGAGCAAACCCGTTTGTGTTGGTGCAACGAATCCCATCGCGAGCAGCACCAG
>JACMOJ010000233.1 GCA_014378085.1 Burkholderiales bacterium
GTGGACGACTTCGCTTGAAACGCATACCAAGCCTTGCCGTCCGGCAATGCGCCGAGACCAACAGTGTCGCGGCTCGCGGGCAGATAGGTATCGCGGATAAACACCAGCAGCCGACGATGCGTCGGAATAATCTGCTCACGCACAATCTTTGCGTAGGCTTCCGTCAGCCGTGTTTTATCGGCATCACTAAAGCCCGCCGGAAAACTCCGCACCGGCGACATATAGACGTGTTTGCTCAAGTCCTCCGCACTTAGGTTCTCCAACTGCGGCACGATCTGCTTGACCAGCGCCTTCGGCAACACCACGCCTTGTTTCATGCCTTCGCGCATATCGGCAATCTGCCCGTCGATGGCATTCGGGAACGGTGCCATGCGCGCCAGCCAATTGTCATAGTCCTTCACCGTTTTAAACGGCTGAAAAGTGCGGCCCGATGCTAACTGCGCAAACAGCAAATGAAAGCCAAAGGTTTGGTTTAACGGTGCTAAGTGCGACGGAAACTTTTGCGCATTGAGCGATTGCTGCAAGTTGTAGCGCAGCAAGTCATAACTGATGCGATCTTCTGCGGGCAAGGTCGCGGGATCAAACTCAGCCGTTCGCGCCAAATATTTCTCGGCAATGCGCTTGGTCGTGGCACGTGCTTCCGCAGAGCTTGCGGCGCCGAAGCGATCATTAAATCGATTGTCACCAATATTGGTCGCCAAGACGGGATTGGCCTGTAGGTTCTCTTCCCAGTACTCGGCATAAATCTGATTCATTTTCTCGGGCGTTGCGGGGGTCGCGGGGGTCGTGGCCTTTTGCGCAAGTGCGAGCGAGGGGGCGAGCGAGGTGGCAAGCGAGGCGACAAGCAGCACAAAAGCGGAGGTGAAGATGGATGAGCGGAAGGATGAATTCATTTGGGGTGATTGGGGTGAGATAGGCGGTTGGTGAACGGGGCAGAACGCAGGATAGCAGCGGGGAGCGGGTACAGGGCAATGGGCAATATTGAAATACGAAACAGCTATAAAGGACGGGCGTTTTCAAGTATTTTTGGCTGAAAACTCCCGTCGATGCTAGGGTTTGGTGAAAAAATCGTGGTCTGTCCCCAATTATTGCATTTCCGGAGAATTTGTTACCCTTTCCCGATTACGCGGTTTGTTACGAATCAAACGGATAGCGCACGCCAATCTGCGCGCGAATCTGATCCATCCATTCCAGAGTCGCGACGCTTTCAGCATGTGAAATCGTTTCACTTTCGATGCGACCTTCGCGAACACAACGCATCGCCTCAAGGATTTCGCCCTCAAAGCCATTGATCTGAAGCGGGCGATCCACGGATTCAACTGCCCCCGAGCCGCGAATTAGTGTGGCTCGTGTCGCTTGCCAAAAATTCGAATGAATCGTGATCGAGCCAGACTCACCATAAATGTGAAACGCATTTTCTGCGCTCGATTCAAAGCTTGAAATGAATTGCGACGTGACGCCCTCGCTCAAATGCAACGTCGCGGCAAGCTGATGGTCCACGCCAGTCGCGCCGATCTTGGCGCGTGTCTGCAAATCGTGAAGTGTCGGCGTAGCACCAAAGGCCTGCTGCATGACCCAACGTGTCATGGTGATGTTGTAAATGCCGATATCGAGCAGTGTGCCGCCCGCGAGATTCGGATCAAACATCCGCGATTGCGGATCAAACGGCGCATTAAAACAAAAGCTCGACTGCATGGCGCGCACACGGCCAATGCTGCCTGCGCCAATCCAGTCACGCACTGTCTCAACGATCGGCAAAAAGCGCGTCCACACGGCTTCCATCAAAAAGGTATTCTGCTGACGCGATAGCGCCACTAATTGCTTCGCGAGCGTCGCGTCCGTCACCAGCGGCTTTTCGCACAGAACAGGCTTCTTTGCATTCAAGCAAGCACGAATGGATTGCGCATGAAACGGATGTGGTGTCGCGATGTAAACACCGTCGATCTCATTAGATTGCAACACTTCGTCGATATCCGTCGTCGCACGGATTGGCGTCAGGCCATCGCGGGTCCACTCTTGTGCGAACGCTTGTGCTCGAGCGAGGTCACGACCATGAATACACGCCAGATGGGTGTGGTCGAGCCAATGCACCGCTTCCGCAAAATGACGTGCAATGCGGCCCGGCCCAATGATTGCCCAAGCGAATGATTTCAATGCGGCATCCTTTCAAACTCCCTTACCAGCGTATTTTGGGCGCTGCCGCTTGGGCAGATCGCACAAAATAAATTGTCGCTATCCATATTCGTTTCACATCTCAAAAAAAACAACCCTGGCACCTTTTATCTTCCAGAAATACTCGTGTTCTGCGGCGGGTGAGTGTCACAAGCAGAAAAAATCGTCGGCTGTCCCTGAAGATTCTTTCCGCCGCTTTCTAAACGCTCAACTACGCTAGCCCCTTCTCTCGATCACTGATGCACTCGATGATGGCGCCCGTGAGCTCCCACCATCCCCAGTAAAGAGAGTTGCGCCCCCTTCGCGGGGACTCTGTATATCCGGATCCTGGAAGTAGCTGAACAACGGATTGAGAGTCGCTATCGCACCGTCATCCAGATCGCCGCCATCCCACTGAAAAAATATGTCAGCACAGGCGAACAAACTTCGTATTGCCGCGAGCGAGGGTTTGTCGCCGATGAAGCCGTTCTTCTCCAAGTAGTCGACCAAGTCATTTCGATGGCACAACGGGCCGCCGGGGTTAATCAACGCCCGCATAGCGGGGTCTACCGGCCCCGGATCGGAGACGAGCAAACTCTTAAGAAGCGACTCGAGCGTCGTTGCAGCTGTTTGAACCAACCCCCTATCCGATCCAGATGCCGCTTCACGTGCGACATCGCCCCAAAATGATCCTTTCATTTGGTCAGCGACATCGTCGAAGTCGCCTAGCACCCGCGCTGGTCTTGCAGTTGCAAATTTAGTCATCGTCTACCCCTTAGAAAATGAATCAAACGCCGAACAACAGTGGCCTGCACCTAAATGCTACCTCGCCCCCTTCACCTTCGTCTCCACCGAATACAGCGCATCCCGCGCCGTGATAAACAGCTTCGTCCCGTCCTTGCCGCCGAAACACAGGTTGGCACCTGCCTTGGGAAGATTGATCTTCGCGATCAGCGAGCCATCCGGCGCAAACACATCCGCGCCGTTGCCGGAACTAGACCAAATGCGGCCACTCGGATCACAGCGGATGCCATCTGGTACGCCCTTCTCAATCACGGCAAAGACGCGACTATTGCTCACTGTGCCATCCGCCGCGACGTCGAACACACGGATGTGACGCGGCTTGCCGGAATCGGCGATATAGAGCTGCTTTTCGTCCGGCGAAAAACAAAGGCCGTTCGGCATATCGAAATCCTTCACCAGCACCGTGGTCGTCTTCGTCGCCGGGTCATAGCGAAACACATAGTTGCCGGCTTGCTCTTTCCCCTCACCGTTGGCAAGACCATAGGGCGGATCAGTGAACCACAGCGTGCCGTCAGACTTCACCACCACATCGTTCGGCGAATTGAGCTTTTTGCCATCGAACTGATCCACGAGCGTGATAATGCTGCCAACATCGCTGCCATCGAACGCCATGCGCGAAAGGCGGCGGCCGCTGTGCTCGGCAGTGATGAGCCGCCCCTCGCGGTCGAGCGTGTTGCCGTTCGCGTTCCGGCTCGGCTCACGGAAGGTGGTGACCCCGTCCCGGCGCAACCCTTGTGGTTGTTCGCCGTCCACTTGTTCAACTGGTTCTTTCGAATATCGCTGAACACGAGGTATCCGCCGTCACGCGCGAACCATACCGGCCCTTCGGTGAATCCAAAGCCATCTGCGAGCTTCGTTACTTTGGCACCCTCAGCAAAGATCTTTTTGAACTCCGCCTCATTGCGAACTTCGAAGGCTTCAGCGGGATGGAACGCAATGCTGGCGACGAAACACAAAGTTGAAAGCTTGATGAGGGCGATGGGGTTCATTGGTGGGTTTGGCTGAAGGGAGTAAAGGCGTCTTCAAGGCGTGAGCCGGAAAACAAAATATATCGAGCCTTCCACTTTGATTCGTCGGTGGATGCTGGGGTTTGTCGAAAAAAAACGTGGTCTGTCCCCGATTACTCGATTACTCGCAAGGCCTTATGCGTCCTGGGAGCGCGGGACCAATGAGAATACGAATGGTCTGCTGAGACAGTACTTCCCAAAAGATCGGGACTTCTCAACAATCACTAACGAGGAGATTAACTTCGCGGTAACACAACTCAACGCGAGACCACGCAAAACACTCGGCTTCGATTCACCAACTGAGTTATTCTTCCGATAATCAGTTGTTGCACTTACGAGTTAAATCCGCCAAACCATATCGAATCATCACATTGCGGTGGCGGGGGCGGTGGACGTCACCTAATCTGCCGACTTTCTCAACTAACCGCCGCATCTCGGCTTGACCTCCATGCCCCGTCGTCACGATATCGACGCGCTTCGCGTCATCGCCTTTAGCTTGCTCATTGCCTACCACCTCGCCATGCTGTATGTGTTCGATTGGGGCTGGCACCTTAAGAGCAGCTACCTATCCGAGTTCTTACAAGTGCCGATGCTGTTCGTAAATCGCTGGCGCATGGATCTCATCTTTATGATTTCGGGCGTATCGGCCTCGATCATGCTCGTGAAAGCCGCCCCGGGTTCATTCCTGCGCGAACGTAGCGGTCGGCTGCTTATTCCGCTGCTATTTGGTGTGTTGGTCGTCGTGCCGGTGCAGCCGTACTGTCAGGGTGTGGCAAATGGTCTGGTAGAGCCGGGCTTCTGGCAGTTTCTCGGGCGCTACTACACCGGCTACGCGTGGCCGCCAAAAGCATTCGATGGTTGGCAAACCGGCTTCACCTGGAATCATCTTTGGTATCTGGTTTATCTGTGGTGTTACACCGCGTTGTTAGTGGTGCTGCAAAAGCCGCTTCAATCGGGCTTGGGGCAAGGGTTGCGCGATTCCTTCACTCAGCTGCGTGGCTGGCGTTTGCTCGTGTGGCCGTTTGCGCCATTGCTGGTAATCACCGTCACCCTGCAGTTGAAGTATCCAAATAATAACGCGCTGTTCAATGACTGGTACGCCCACGCGATTTACTTCACGGTATTCATGTACGGCTATTGGCTGGGAATCAACAAGGCGCTGTGGGCGGAACTGGCTCGCCTTCGCAAGGAGGCGACGGCGCTGGCGCTGATTTCGTACTTTCTATATGCCCTTTCGCGCGCGGTGTTCGAAGACGAAGATCCGCCGATGACGTACCTCATCATCTGGATTTTTCGCAATCTCTATATTTGGGCGGCGCTTTGCGCAA
>JACMOJ010000234.1 GCA_014378085.1 Burkholderiales bacterium
AAAAAAGGCGCCGGTCCAATGGACCAGCGCCTTTTTTACTTTACTGCACTTCACTTCACTCACAACTCGATTACTGCGCCCGCCGCTAAAGAGGCGGGCAAACCGGCAAAACGCTTAGGGCATGAGAACGGTGTCAATTGCGTGGATCACGCCGTTCGATGCTGCGACGTCTGTTTTGATCACTTTGGCGTTGTTAACCATCACGCCCTTGTCGGTCGTGATCTTGATCATTTTGCCGTTGACGGTCTTCACTTCACCGGCTTTGACGTCTTTCGCCATCACTTGTGCTGGAACAACGTGGTATGTCAACACGGCGGCAAGCTTAGCTTTGTCTTTCAACAGCGCATCCAGGTCAGCCTTAGGAATCTTGGCGAATGCTTCGTCGGTCGGCGCGAACACCGTGAATGGGCCCTTGCCCTTCAACGTTTCGACCAAACCAGCCGCTTGAACGGCGGTAACGAGGGTCTTGAAGTTACCTGCGCCAACGGCGGTATCTACGATGTCTTTTTGTGCCATCGCGAGTGACGATGTGACGGCAAGTACGGTTCCCAAAACAACAGATGCGATCGAACGATTCATAAATAATCCTGATAATTTAGTTGAGGAGTATGGCTTAAGTATCTGACGTAAAAGACTTTTTTGCGAATTTTAAACTGCGATCACTAACGCTGTTAGTGTTATTTCGCAACTAAAGTACACCTTAAAGTCATAACGTGACTATTTAGTCACAGATTGAACTCAAAAGTTCAATCTAGCGAAAATAAAGTTGAACGCGGCAAGTCACGGGCATCCGAGCGACCGGCTCAGTTCGTACATGTTGCGGACATCTGCGCATTGAATTGCGATGATGGGTCGCGGCGAGTGGTGTTTTTCCACATCTCCACGCCGCATAGCCAACACTCTGCCACGCATCGGAAATAGTCAGCGCCCTATAATGACGCATTGATATTTACGACGAGAGTGCGTTATGGCCGCCCAGACAAAAGAGGCAACTTCGGACACCGCCAACTCGGCTATTGCCGAAATCACCCGCGCAATTTTGGCGGCAACGCAGGACGCAACACAGGACGCAACAGTCGGCAACAATTTGATGCTGAACGACGCGGTCGTTGACACTTATTTATCTGACATTGACGATACCGACCTGCTTGCAAGGAACGCAGCCGACTGGGGCGCGATCGTTCGCAACCACCTCGCCTTTGGCACCGACTTTCAGTCAGGCGCGCCAAAAATGCGCATCTACGCGCCCAAAACAGCTGAGCAAGGTTGGCAGGCGCCGACCACTGTCATCGAATTTATCAATGACGACATGCCGTTTCTGGTCGATTCAATTGCCATGGAAATCAACCGTCAAGGTATTGCCATTCAGCAAATCGCCCACCCGCTTTTTGCCGTCAGCCGTGACAACCACGGAACCGTCACCTCGCTCTCGCCAATAACCGAAGGCCAAAAACTCGAATCGTGGATACATATTGAGATTGAACGGATTACGGACTCAGCGCGCATCAAATCGCTAGGCGATGGCTTGGTCGCCGTTTTGGCTGACGTCCGCGCAGCAGTGGCGGACTGGCCGAAAATGAAAGCCAAAATCCAGGATGTGCTTTCCAACCTTGGCCCCGCCGCCAAGGTGGTGCCGTTGGCCGAACTCGATGAAGCGCGTGCATTCTTGCAGTGGGCGGGAGACAACCACTTCACGTTTTTGGGCTACCGAAATTACGAGCTGCTATCGAGCAACGGCAACGACACGCTGAAGATCATCCCAAACTCCGGACTCGGCGTGCTGCGAGAGCCTAAACTTGGCGGCATCTCCGCAAGTTTCAATGATCTACCAGAGCATCTTAAGAAGCTCGCGCGCAGCCCACAACTACTGGTGCTGACCAAAGCTAATTCGCGCGCCACCGTGCACCGCCCCGGCTACCTCGACTACATCGGCATTAAACGCTTTGATGCCAACGGTCAGGTGATTGGCGAGCATCGATTTATTGGTCTTTACACGTCGAGTAGCTATCACGGCGACCCAACCGAAATTCCGCTATTGCGCCAGAAAATTGCGAAAGTACTCAACCGTGCGGGCTACCCCGCCGGCAGCCACGCCGGCAAGAACCTTTTGTCTATTCTGGATAGTTACCCTCGTGACGAGTTGTTTCAGATCGCCGACGACGAGCTGTATGAAACCGCCATGGGGATTTTGCGACTCGGTGAACGTGCCCGTACCAAGCTTTTTTTGCGGCGCGATCTGTACGCACGGTTTTACTCGTGTCTGATCTATTTGCCGCGCGAAAACTACAACACCGACGTACGCGTGAAACTGCAAGACCTGCTGAAGAAAAAACTTAACGGTAGCTCTGCCGAATTCAACGTGCAATTGACTGAATCCGTTTTGGCACGCATCCACATGCTGGTCCGCACCAATCCGGGCAGTCTCGCAGAGGTCGACACGGCGGCGCTTGAACGTGAAATCGTCGCGTTCACCCGCCGTTGGGAAGAAGGTGTTTTTGCGGATGTCGCCGCAGCATTGGGCGAGGACGCCGCAAACGCGGCGCGGCGCGAGTTTGTGTTGCCGTTTCCAGCCGCCTATCGTGAGGACACCAGCACCGCCCAAGCCATCGCCGACTTTACCGCCTCGCGCGCGCTCTCGGCGGAGTTACCTTTGAACGTAGCGCTCCACTTGAACGGTGAGCAATTGCGTTTTCGTGCTTACCATTTCGGCCAACCGATTACGTTGTCCACTGCGCTACCGATGCTCGAAAACATGGGTGTCAAAGTCAAAAATGAGCGCGCCTACAAAATCGCGCGCAACGACGCGCCGCCGATTTGGATTCATGACTACAGCCTCACGCACTCAGTCACGGCGATCGATTTTGCGGCGGTAAGCGCCAAGTTTGAAGCTGCGTTTTTACGTGTTTGGGCGAAGAGTATTGAAAACGACGGCTTTAATCGGCTCACCCTGACGGCTCAACTTGCAGCCGAAGATGTAGTGGTGTTGCGCACCTACGCCAAATATTTGAAACAGACGGGCTTTACCTATAGCCAAACCTACCTTGAGCAGGCGCTGGCAACCCACTCCCACATCGCGCGTGATCTGATCGCTTTATTCCACGCCCGTTTTGACCCCAACCTTGCAGGGGATCGTGCCGCAAAAATTGCTGCCGTTGCGATTGGCATTGAAGCCGCGTTGGATGCTGTTTCCAACGCCGATGAAGACCGCATCCTGCGACGTTTCTTGGCGGTAATTCAGGCGACGCTTCGCACAAATTTTTACCAACAAAAATCCTATCTTTCGATCAAACTCGACTGCGCGAAGGTGCCCGAGCTTCCCGACCCGAGGCCACTGTTTGAAATATTCGTCTATAGCCCGCGCGTGGAAGGCATTCATCTCCGCGGCGGCAAGGTCGCGCGCGGCGGCCTGCGCTGGTCGGACCGCCCGGAAGATTTCCGCACGGAGGTGCTCGGCTTAGTGAAAGCACAGATGGTAAAAAACGCCGTCATCGTGCCGGTCGGCTCTAAGGGCGGCTTTGTGCTAAAAGCCGCGCCGCCGGCGAGTGACCGCGAGGCTTATCTCAAGGAAGGCATCGAGTGTTACAAGACCTTCCTGCGTGGTCTGCTGGATATCACCGACAACCGCGTCAAAGGCAAAATTGTTCCGCCGAAAGATGTTGTGCGGCATGATGCAGACGACCCATATCTGGTGGTAGCGGCAGACAAGGGAACGGCGACGTTTTCCGATTACGCCAATGCAGTCTCGGCCGAATACGGCCATTGGTTGGGCGACGCCTTTGCCTCCGGTGGCTCGGCCGGGTACGACCACAAAAAAATGGGCATCACCGCCAAAGGCGCTTGGGAAAGTGTCAAGCGCCACTTCCGTGAGCTTGGTGTCAATACACAAACGACAGACTTCACCGTGGTGGGTGTGGGCGATATGTCGGGCGACGTGTT
>JACMOJ010000235.1 GCA_014378085.1 Burkholderiales bacterium
AAAAAGCCCCGATTTACGGGGCTAGTCTCATTTTTTTTGGATTTAGCTGGATGTCTAAAACCGATGTCATGGCGGAGAGGGCGGGATTCGAACCCGCGGTAGGCTATGAACCTACGCACGCTTTCCAGGCGTGTGACTTAAACCGCTCATCCACCTCTCCGGAACGCACGAAGTTTACCAGAGCCGACCCATTTCTTGGCGATCCAACACGATGTTGGGGCGCGAGAACGAACTAAGGGTGTCTCCCGCGTCCTCACCCGTCGTAGCCCGTAGCGTAGACAAGATTCATCTGCCCAACAATGCGAAGCGATATAGGGCGATTGTTCGGCCCGATGCGGCGATGAAGTAGGTTGCGCCCACAACGTTTGAGCGTCGATATTGCACGGTGGGAGACTAGCATTGTGAGGGTGCACGCAAGACATTGGGCTTGATAGGACGGCAGCCCAACCTACTCGCTAAGCGAAGTCCGGTGGACTTCGCTTGGACGCGCGAATGTATTCGGCTAAGAGGGCTCGGTTAAATAGCCAAATCTGAAAAGACAAGCAAGGACGGACTTCTCCAGCCAAAAATGCGCGAATCTGCCCGCCAGTCAACGACTTTGCTCGGAACAAAAGATGCTATCGCGTCATGACTCTTCGCAGCACGTAGCTCGTGATATCCACCAGCGCGACCAAACAAACCATTGCAAACAGGATCGTCGCGGTCTTGCCCATCTGGAACAAGCCCATGTGAAACGAGAGCAACTGTCCCAAACCACCAGCGCCGACCACACCGAGCACCGCGGCTGCGCGGGTGGTGTTCTCCCAGCGATACAGGGTGTACGACATCATTTGCGGGATGACCTGCGGCAGTGTGGCGTACAGAAAAACGCGTACCGTGCCGACACCTTGTGCACGCAATGCAAACCCCGGCTCGGGCGGCGCGTTTTCGATGGCTTCAGCAAACAGTCGACCGAGTACCCCGGTAGTGTGGAAGGCTAAGGCCAGGGTACCGGCGAACGGACCGAGCCCTGCCGAGATGAGGAGTAGTGCCGCCCAAACGAGTTCCGGAATGGAACGCAGTGCGTTGAGAATGAGCCTTGTTAGGCCACGCAATCGGGCCGGGTCGCCGCTGTAGAAGCGGCTGGCGGGCACGGCAAGCAACAGGCCGAATACTGCCGCCAGCAGCGTGCCTAATAGCGACATGGCGAGGGTTTCGATTGTGCCTTTCCATACCTTGGCGACGAAGTTAGGCGAAAGGTCAGGCGGAAAAAATTCTTTAGCGAAACGTACGGTGGAAGCGCCCGATTCGCTGGAAAAAAATGCCGACCATTTCAGATCAAGGCTGACAAAACTGGCGACGATTAATGCCACGATGCCGAACACAAACCAACACGCGCGACAGCGTGCGCTGAATAGCGGCGGTGGCAGTCGAAAGTTTTCGTTGGCGGCGGGGGGGTAATTGGGTGTCATGGTTGGGCCATCGTTACGCAAGCGCCGTTGTTAAGCGGGTTCCATGGTTACGCGAGTTCCATGGTTACGCGAGTTCACGCCGCAGCCAGCTACTGACGGCATCCGCCAGCGCCACCAACGCAATAAACACCAGCAACATGGTGGCGACTTCACCACCGTTAAACATCTTCATCGAATTATCCATCTGCTGGCCGAGCCCGCCTGCGCCGACAAAGCCGAGTACGACGGAAGAGCGAATGGCACATTCCCAGCGGTACACCGTGTAGGAGGTAATCTCGGCGGCGTTTTGCGGCAGCAGTGCATAGAAAAATGTTTGTAGCCGTCCGGCACCGTTGCGCAGCAATGTGGTGCTGGCGTGGGTTTCGCCACTCTCGAGAATTTCGGCATACACCTTGCCCAGCATGCCGCCGTAAGTGAGCGCAATGGCAATCACACCCGCGGTGGGGCCTAAGCCCACCACACGCACAAAGATCAATGCCCAGACCAGCTCAGGAACGCTGCGCAGCACAATCAACACCAAACGCAACGTTTGACGAAACACAAATGGCAACGCCGCCATACGGCCAGACAGCGCCGAGACTGACAGCACACGCGTCGACAGTAGCGTCAACGGGATAGCGATGGCAAGACCGAGCGTAATGCCGGCGGTGGCAATGGCGACCGTGCGCCAAGTTTCCCGCGCCACCATCCACATGAATTCCGCATTGACCACCGGCGGGAAAAAACTTTTGATAAATGCCCACGACGATTTGCGGCTTGATTCGTCAAACAGCGTCCAAGGTTTGAACTCGGTTGCCACCAGCAATGGCCAACAGATGACCAGTAGCGCCATCGACCAGGCAAGGCGTGACAGCCATGCCGGGTCGCGCATGCGTGGATGGACAGTGGACGCAACGGAAGGACTAGCCGATGATTGCGGCGTCATTTCGGTCCAAACACGTTCGGCTCAATCCGCACGGACTAGCGGCAATGCATCACCACCGGCGCAGTCGCCGCCGGTGGTCGATCGCCACCGACCGCAGGCGCGTGCAGCTCTTGCGGGTGATGTCGGTACAACGCCTGAAGCAGCGCGGGCGTGACCTCGCGGCTGGGCAGATCAAACTCCAGCACGCCGTTTTGCAGGCCGATGATCCGGTCAAAGTGTTTGAGCGCGGTATCCACCTGATGCAGCGTGGCCACCAAGGTGACGTTGCGAGCACGGGCCTCGTCGGTGAGTGTCTTGATGGCCATTTCGGAACGGGTGGGATCAAGCGCCGATAGTGGTTCGTCAATCAACCAAAGTGTGGCCGGCGAGAGCAGCGCACGCGCCAGCCCGACACGCTGGCGCTCGCCACCTGACAATCGATCAACACGTTCGAACAACTTTTCTGCGAGATCAAAGCGTTGCAGCGCGGCGTCGGCACCGGCGATATCAACCGGGTAGAACAACGAACGCAGGCTGCGAAAAAAACCCATCGCGGGCAAGCTGCCGGCGAGAAGCGACGTGACTACCCGTTGCCGTGGCGGTAGCGGCGGGACTTGTGGCGCCAAGTAGAGCCGTCCGCGCAAGGTTTGCAACTTTGCCGTGGAGAGCCGCCACGGGTCAGTGCTATCCAACTGGAACTGACCCGATACGAGCGGCAGGGCGCAGGCAAGCACGTGCAACAGCGTGGTCTTGCCGGCACCTGACGCACCAATGACGGCGACTTGTTCTCCGGCGCGAAGCGCAAGGCTCACCGACTGCAGGGTAGCCGGCTGGTCTTTTCGAGTCGCAGGGTGGCGCGCGCTGATGTTTTCAGCGTGGATTTGCATGCGCTTGGTTGTTAGTTGTGGCTACTGTTTCGATGTGCAGTGACAGCGATTACAACAATCCTGCGCTGCGTGCTGCATTCTCAACCCCGATGTAGTTTTCCGCTTTGGTCGGGATGTAACGTGTGGCGCGATTCAGCGACAAAATTTCTTTGCCTTCCGGGGTATTCGGGTCGAGATCCAGCAGCGCTTTTTGAACACGATCACGCATGGCAACCGGCATATCGGCGTGCACGGCCCAGTTGTAATTGAAGTAGGTCGGCGTAGTGTAGAAGACGTCAACGGCTTTGGTATCAACGCGGTTTTCGGTCACAAATTTACGCCAGACGGTGATGTCGAGCGCGGCGGCGTCAACTTTGCCACTGACCACTGAAGCGATTGTTGCGTCATGGGCACCAGAGTACGCGATGCGTTTGAAATCTTTTTCTGGTTCAATCTTGGCGGCAAGCAAGAAGCTGCGCGGCATCAAGTGGCCGGAGGTGGAAGACTGCGAACCGAACGACACTTGTTTGCCTTTGAGGTCATTGAGCGACTTGATTCCAGAATCTGTTTTTGCGATGAAGACAGATTGAAAACGCGTATCTTCTTCGCGTTGGGCGATTGGTACTACTTTGTCCATCGAGCGAATTTTGGCTTGCACAAACGTGAAGCCACCGAACCAGACCAAATCAACTTTTTTACCGACCATCGCTTCAACCGCAGCGGGGTAATCGGTGACAGGCGTAAATTCAACCTTCATGCCAAGTTTCTTTTCAAGGTACTGCGCGATTGGGGTGAACTTCCGAATTTGTTCAGTGGCGGCTTCTTCGGGAATGGTTGTCACGCGAAAAACTTGTTGGGCGGTTGCGGCGAGCGGTGCGATGCCGGCGGCCAATGCGGCAACCGTCATGAGGACTTTTAAAGTACGTGAACGTGAAAAACTAGTCATGGGGATCTCCGGAAAATATCGACAGCACATAGAATGTCTGATTGCGCCTCGCCGGTTGTGCCATCAACCGGACTGCGCGTGGGCTTATTACACCACAACACCACAGCACCACAACACCACAACACCACAACGCCACAGCACCACAGCACCACAACGCCACAGCACCACAGCACCCGCACCGCAAACCACACACCACACACCACACACCACACGCTATCGACCCATGACCGCTTCACCAAATTTTCATATTTTCAACCGCCTGCAAGATAGTGCGGCGGACGAACGCCGCAAGCTGGTCGCAGGACTGCGCGCGGAACGGGCGCATATCGAGCCGAAGTATTTTTATGATGAACTCGGCTGTGCGTTATATGCCGCCATCTGCCAGCTCGACGAGTACTATCCAACGCGGACTGAACGTGCCATTTTTCAAGCGCACCGTGCGGCAATTGCCGAAGCGGTTGGTGGTGCAGGGGCTGGTGGCAAGGTAGGTGGTGGAACGTTTATCGACCTTGGCGCAGGGGATTGCCGTAAGGCGCTGTCGTGGCTGCCGTTTATCGCGCCGCAGCGTTATCTTGCGGTAGATATTGCCGCACCGAGTTTGGCGGCCGCGCTTGAAAAGATGGCGGGAGATTTTCCAGAAGTCGAGATGTTTGGTCTCGCGACCGACTTTTCGGCGTCGCTGACCATCGAAGACGCGTTGATGGTGGGGCGACGTGTTGTGTTTTATCCCGGCTCTTCCATCGGCAACTTCTCGCCGCCCGACGCGGTGCGATTCTTGCGCGATATTCGTCGCATCGTTGGTGGCAGTTACGGTGGCAGTTGCGGTGGCGGCGGAGGAGACAGCGGCGGAGGAGACAGCGGCGGCAGTCTGCTGATTGGGGTGGATGCCAAAAAGGATGCCGCCAAACTTGGCGCAGCCTATGCCGATTCACTAGGTGTGACGGCGGCGTTTAATCTCAATGCCCTACGCAACGTCAATCGCATTCTGGGTGCAAATTTTGATTGCGCTGAGTGGCGCCACGCTGGGTTTTACAACGCCGCACTCGGCCGCGTTGAAATGCATTTGGAAGCAACACGCGATCTCACGGTGCGTATAGATGGTGCAGACAGAACATTTGCCAAAGGCGAGCGCATTCATTCGGAGAGCCCATACAAATATGCGCGCGCTGAATTCGAGGCCTTGCTTCGAGAGGCGGGATTTGCCGAGATTGATTGCTGGACCGACGCCGAGAGCGCGTTCTGGGTGTTTTGTGCGCGTTAGCGCATTCAACGGACGGCAGGACATTTCCGCTGTGAAACGCTAATATTGACGGGGGGTTTCAAGCTTTTGTGCTTCAAGACACCCGTCGATACTAGAGTTTGCTTGGAATTTATTGGGTTGGTCAGCGGCAGGTAGATTGTGACGTGGTCACATTGTCACGTGGTTAGACCTTTGAGGCTGCTGGCGTATGGTCTGTGCGGTGGCCCCATTTGTGCAGAATGCCGAGTACCAGCAGGTCTAACGCACAATAAAACGCCCCCGCCGAAAAGGGCGGATTTGCGGCCGAAAGATTGACCCACGGTGCGTTTGCCGCCCACACCCAATTGCCGAGCGCCGTGCCGTATAACTCCATGATGAGGGCCAGCACAAACATGGTGGCGTAGAGCGGGCGGGCGATGCCAAACCACAGGCACGCGGCGTACAAACCAAACAACGCGACGCCATATCGATCGGTGTCCGTCACGCCAACATAGATCGCCCACAGCAGCCCGGCGGTGGTGACGGTGATGACGAGCGCACTACTCGAACGTACAAACTGGCGGGCAACGAGGATGCCTAATGTCATCAGCAAAGCATGCCCGGGTGGCACGAACAACGGCACGTTATGAAACTGATAATCGTAAACGCCCCACACCAGCGATAAAAACACTTCGCCTGTGGCTGAGAGCAACGTGGCTAACACCAATACCTGTCGTTCGACGCGTCGCCCGAGCCAATAACACCACCCCAACACACCAAACGCCCAGACGGTAGCAAGGTGTTGGCCGGTCCAGCCAAGGTGTACATCCAGCCAAAGCCCCACCGTGATGACGGTCACGATATGGAACGCTATCCAAGCTCTGG
>JACMOJ010000236.1 GCA_014378085.1 Burkholderiales bacterium
CAGTTCTCTCGCTGGAGGTTGTCGACGATCGGCCAGCTGACCCCGTCGCAAAATTGGCACTGAACCCCGCCGCTGCAACGATCCCCGCCGGCCCCGCCAGCCCCGCGCAAAACGACGCGATGTCGGCTTCAATGCCCCGCGCCTCGGTAATTCCCGCTACCGCGGTGACGTTAGAGGACATGCTGGAGGGTGAGTTGGGCCACCCGAGTAAAGAGGCCCTCGCAGAATCGATTCCTACCCCGCCCGCAACGGCTGCATTTAGAGCCTCGCGGTTGCCGCCGGCGCAAAATCCGGCCGAACTGTTGGTCTCTTATGCGCCCGCTTATGCCTCACCACCAAGCCTAGAGCCGCTCGCAGCCCCTAAGTCTGGTTCTGCCGGCCTTGATTTCGCACCTCCTCCGACACAATCCGAGTCGCCGCAGCAAGCCTCCAATCGCGAAGCCATCAAAAACGCGTTTGCAGTCAAACAAGTTGCTCCCGCTGGCGGTAAAGCGAAGTGGATAATTCCGGTCGCGGCGGTTCTCTTGGCAGTAACTGGCGCTGGCGGCTGGTATGTGTGGAATGAAATGACCCGCCTCGGCAAACCAGTTGCGCGTTTGCCAGCAGCGCCCGTGCCCACCATCACCACGCCTCCGACGGCTCCTGCGGCGGCTGCCACGACTGGTACCACAACTGCGGCGACCGGTCCAAACGCTACCGGCGCAAACGCGCAGGATCAAACCCCGCCTGCCGTAGCATCGAAGACGGCGAGCCTGCCCGAAGAAGCACCGCTTCCACCGCTACTTCCGCCGCCAGCGATTCAGCTAAAGGAAGAACGCGCACCGACGGCGGCAAAAGTTGTTGCGGCAACGCCACGCGAGGCGCTTGCACGAAAAATCGAAGCATTGCCGCTTACCGAGAATTTAAGCGGCGGGGTCAAGTTGTTGCCCGCCAAGCCAGTCATCTTGGAGATTAACCCAACTCTGGCAGCAGGATACACAGCCCTCGCAGCCGGGGACTACACGACAGCAAAGCGCCGATATGCGGAGGCGATTGCCTCAAACGGCAATAGTGCGGATGCGCACCTCGGATTCGCCACGGCGGCGGCCAGAAGCGGTAGCGCTGCTGACGTCGCCCTTGCGGTCAGCCACTATCAGCGAGTGTTGGAAATCGACCCGCGAAATTCAACTGCCGGTGCGGCACTCATTGTGTTGGCTGGTGGGAGAGGCGCGGATTCACCCGCTGGGCTGTCGAGTTCAACCGAAAAAGAATTAGAGCTCACGCGTTTGCTGGCGCAAGATCCAAACGCGGCCAATGTTCATTTTTTGCTGGGTAATCTCTACGCCGAATCGCGCCGCTGGCGAGAGGCGCAGCCGGCCTACTTTGAAGCCGCGCGGTTGATGCCGCAAAATGCCGACTACTGCTATAACTTGGCGGTGAGTCTTGATCAACTCGGCCAAGGTGCCGCCGCCGTCAATTTTTACCGTAGCGCGATCACAGCAACGATCAAAGGACAATTTGACCGTGCGGCGGTTGAGCGTCGCATCGCTGCACTCAGTACCAGCGCCTCTGCAAAGCGGCAGCCATGACGATGACCGTGGCAATTGCCATGACGCTCGGCCTGCAAACTCTTGTCGTCGCGGATTGGTACAATCGTTGTCGGCAAATCGAACCCGATAATTGGAACGTACACGTGTCACCTTGCAAAATGTATCCGCGATGAACCAGATGAGTTCACCAGTCTCCCAGTTGCCACTCGGACAGACGCTTCTTGCACGCGGCATCATTTCACAAGACCAGCTCAATATTGCGCTGGTGGATCAGCGCACCTCAAAAGCGCCGCTCGGTAAAACGTTAGTCACACTAGGCTTTGTGACCGAAGCCACCATTCGCGACACCCTGTCGGAAAGTCTGGGACAGGTCGCCGTCGATCTATCCAACACGATCATTGACGCGGAAGCGCTGTCGATGGTGCCAAAAGATCTGGCGAAGCGTTACCAAGTGCTGCCGGTTGACTTTGATCGAAATACACGCAAGTTGTTGTTGGCAGTCGCTGATCCAAACAACGTCGTGGCAATCGACCAAATTCGCGCCCTCATACGCGAAGACATTCGAATTGAGCAAGTCTTGGCACGTGAATCCGACATTGCCATTTCCATTGAACAGCACTATGGCTTTGAACTTTCGATTGACGGCATTCTTAACGAAATTGAAACGGGCGAGATCGACTATCAAAGCTTGGCCACCGACTTCGATGAATACAGCCAGCCGGTCGTGCGCCTCGTGGATGCATTGCTGGCCGACGCGGTAAAGCGTAACGCATCAGATATCCACTTCGAGCCAGAACAAGGGTTCTTGCGAATACGTTATCGAATTGACGGCGTACTTCGGCAGATTCGGTCGCTTCACAAGAACTATTGGAGCGCGATGGTGGTGCGCCTCAAAGTGATCTCCGGCATGAATATCGCCGAGACGCGCGCACCGCAAGACGGTCGGATTTCGCTGACGTTATCGGGCCGCTCGGTTGACTTCCGTGTCGCCGCGCAGCCAACCACCCATGGCGAAAATGTGGTGTTGCGTATCCTCGACCGCCAGAAGGGCATCGTACCGCTGGAAGATCTCGGGCTTCAGGAGGACGAACTCAAGATGCTTCGGCTGATGATGGCGCGACCGGAAGGAATCATTCTGGTCACAGGACCTACGGGTTCGGGCAAAACCACCACGCTTTACTCGATCCTAAACCACGTCAACACCGAAGGCATCAACATCATGACGCTGGAAGACCCGGTCGAATACCCGATGGCAATGATTCGACAGACGTCGGTCAACGAAGCCGCAAAGTTGGATTTCGCGAGCGGCATTCGCTCCATGATGCGGCAAGATCCGGACGTGATTCTGGTTGGCGAGATTCGCGATCAAGACACCGCAGAAATGGCGTTTCGCGCTGCAATGACAGGCCACCAAGTTTATTCAACATTGCATACCAATTCGGCCATCGGCGCCATTCCTCGCCTGCAAGACTTGGGCGTGCTCCCGGACATCATGTCGGGCAACATCATTGGTGTGGTCGCGCAGCGTTTGGTGCGACGCCTCTGCGCTAAGTGTAAGCAGCCGTACCGCCCGGAAGACGACGGCACACGTCGCATTCTCGGCGTCAAAGAGGACTGGAAGGGTGAAGTGTTCCGACACGTGGGTTGCGAGACCTGTGAGAACAGCGGTTACAAAGGCCGTGTGGCAATCATGGAGCTGTTCCGGATGGATGGTGAAATTGATGAACTGATAGCGCGCCGTGCGACCGCTCGTGAGATTCGTGAAGCGGCGCGGCGGCGTGGTTTTCGCACGCTGGCTGAGGACGCGATTAATCGCGTGCTAACCGGCGAGACCGATCTCGACGAAATTTCGCGCATCGTCGATTTGACTGATCGCATCGACTAGCGGATCCGTTATGGCAACGTTTAGCTATCGCGCAATCGATCACGAGGGGCAAATCCAGACCGGAAATTTGGACGCCTCCAACGCCATCGATCTAGAGCTCCGTTTAAAGCGAATGGAACTCGATTTAATTAAATTCGAGGCTATCAAAAAATCCGCTTTCTCCACTGCGCGCCGTATTACCCGCAAAGAGCTGATCACTTTCTGCTTCCACATGGATCAGCTGCTGCGCGCCGGCGTGCCGATCATTGAAGCACTGGCCGATCTTCGCGACACCGTGGAGAATCCCGCGTTCAAGCAGGTGGTCGCAACACTTTTGGAAGACATCGAGGGTGGCCTACGACTATCCGAAGCGATGGCGAATCACCCGCATGCGTTTGATACGGTGTTCATCGCCCTCATCCAAACCGGCGAGCGTGCCGGTCAGTTGCCAGAGGTTCTCACACAGCTCACCGAGAACCTTAAGTGGCAAGACGAGTTGGCCGCGCAGGTCAAGAAGGCGATGATGTACCCGATGTTTGCGGGTACCGTCATTATTGGCGTGGTGTTTGCCCTGATGATTTTTTTGGTTCCACAGCTTGCCATCACCATGAAGGCGCTGACCCCTAATCCGCCCAAAGCCACACTCGCGCTCATCGCCGTTTCCGCGTTCATGAAACAGTTTTGGTATCTCTGCCTAGGATTGCCCATCGTTAGCGTCGTGGTGTTGTTCGTGCTGGCCAAAACAAACGAAGAGGTTCGCTACAAGATCGACGCCTTATCGTTGAAGCTCCCGGTCATGGGTCCGCTTACGGAGAAAATTATATTGGCGCGTTTCTCGACTTATTTTGCGCTGATGTACAAGTCGGGACTGGGTGTTCTCGACTGCATTCAGATCTCAGAAAAAATTGTGGGAAACCGTGTCCTTGAACAGGGTTTACAACGCGTCGGCCGCGAAATTAATGACGGGACGGGGATAACGCAGGCGTTTCAAAATGCCCGCCTGTTTCCGCCGCTGGTGTTGCGCATGCTCAAAGTTGGCGAATCGACCGGCGGACTCGATACCGCGTTGCTCAACGTCAGCTATTTCTACAACCGGGAGGTCAAGGAAACCATGTCAAAACTGCAGGAATTGATTCAGCCTGCCCTGACGGTGATTCTTGGCGGCATCCTGATTGGCATCTTAATGACGATCTTTATGCCAATGTATGACGTGATCGCCAAGACGGCAATTCGCTAGGAAGTGCCGTCGTGTCCAAACACTATCTCTATCTGACTAATGACAAACTCGTTTCGCTTGTCATCCGTAGCAATGTGCTGGTGAGTCGCGAGAGTTTTGGGGTCGGCGATATTCAGACGCCAGAACTTGAAGAACAAATTGCCAAATATGCATCGTCACAAACCTATCTCGTCACTGACTTAATCGAGGAGGATTTTCGCCTCGACACCATCCCCCATTTGCGTGGCAGTGATCAAGACGCCGTGTTGGATCGCAAGCTCGGGCAAATCTATCGCGGCTCGCCCTATCGCCATGCCATCGTGCAAGGACGCGAGACCGAGGGTCGCCGCGACGACCGGGTATTCCTGCATGCGGTCACCAATCCAGATTTGCTCAAGCCGTTACTGGCGTTGCTCAACCGGAAACGTGTGCCGCTTGAGGGCATCTACTCGTCTGCGGTGTTGTCATGCCGCCTGCTGAAAGCGCTCGATTCGTTTTTCCCGCATACGATGTTGGTCACGATCATTCCTGACTTTGGTCTGCGGCAAACTTATTTTAAGGACGAGCAGATCAAGTTCAGCCGTCTCACGCCGATCATCTACGACGAGTCACGCTCAGTCGGTCAATTGATCGCAGCCGAAACCAGTCGCACTTGGCAATACCTGGACAGCTTGCGTTATTTCGAAGACGCGGACGCACTCGAAGTTTGTATGCTGCTGCACGAGCGCGATGGCGCCATGATGCAGGAGGCCATTCGTAGTTATCCGATGCTGCGTTACCGCATTCTCGACATCAACGACGTCGCGACCAAGCTCAAAGTTTCGCCCGCACCAACGTCTTCACATGCAGAAGAAATTTTTTGCCATCTGTACGCGCGCAGCAAACTAGAGAATCACTTCGCGGCACCCGCCGACAGCCGCTTCGCCGCGTTTAGACGCGGACGGATTGCGATTTTTAGTGCTACGGCGGCGATACTTGCGGCGACCGCTGCCGGTGCCGCTTTTAATTTGTATTACGCCGCGCAGATTACGCAGGAAATTGATCAGCGCGGTCGAGGTGAAGGCGCACTGCAATCAGAGTATCAGTCGGTTGTGAATTCCATGCGGGCACAAAAAAGCGCCACTGATACCGTACGTGACACCAGCATTTTTTTCAATTCCCAGATTCGTCCCGCGCCCGCCGCGCCAGGGCGATTGTTCAACGAGATCGCTAAAGTTCTTGAAGGCTATCCGCTGGTCAGAGTTAATCAGATTCTGTGGGCCACCAATAACGAGCCCGCTTTCATGCCCGCCGCACCACAAGGATTCGGCGCGGCAAATGCGGGCCTAGCAGGCACCTCTCAAGTAACGTCTGACAACAAAGCGGCGCTTGCTGCCGCAGCTGCCCTGGCTGCCTCGGCCGCTGCCAACGCGGCGCCCACACCAACCAGCGCGGAGAACGCGGCCAATCCGCCTTTGCCGGGCAACAAATATCACGTTGCGTTACTCGACGCTGCGATTCAACCGTTCGACGGCAATGTACGCAAAGCGCTGGCCGAGATAGATCGGCTCGTCGAAGATTTGAAAAAGAATC
>JACMOJ010000237.1 GCA_014378085.1 Burkholderiales bacterium
AAGGGAAGTGAAGGTAATTCCCCACAAGACACCCGTTGGACTGACCGCGAGATCAGTAAGGGGCCCGACCGCGCCAGTGTTGCCGATTAAGGTCGCCGCTCCCGTCGTGGAGTCGACTCTAAGCAGATTGCTCGCGGTATCGCTTACGATAAATGCCGGCGCAGCGTGTGCGACTCCCACGCAGGCAAGCGTCGTTACCGCAAACAGTCCACTGAAAAAGCGGCGCAGTTGGATGCAGGCATTGGCGGGGCTTAAAGCGCCGTCGCGTTGCCAACGACATGAGCGTGCGAAAAAATTAAAGATTCCTTGAAGTGCGTGCATTCCAATATTCCCGGTGCGGTTGAAACCGCGTTCGTACTTCTCAACCGTGTGGTTGAAAGGAGAGCCACCCGAATGCGGCGTTCCTGTGAATTTCTCTTGCCAGCTAAATAATTAATGTTGACAAATACATTCTAGCATTTTCATGCAATTGCAAGCCAAATCAAGCTGCCTTGCAGGGCGATGCAAAATCGGTTTTGTAGGCGTAAATGCGGCGTGGCTTTTATACGCGCTAAAAATTTTTTTGCTACGTAAATTAAGACGAATGCGGCGGGGATTGGTTCCCATTTATTCAACTCGTAGTGGGTGATTTGAATAAGGGCTATCAGCCCCGTGTGCGCAGGGCGCGGTTTGGAACGGTAAAATGAGTGCGATAAAAAACAATTCGCAGGAGCTTCGAAAGTTGTAGTCCATTAGCGACCTGGCCGAACAACCAAACGGAAATGCAACCATGGAAAAAGTATTGGTAACGGGCGGCGCCGGGTTTCTGGGCTCGCACTTGTGTGATCGCCTTATCAAAGATGGCGCGGATGTCTTGTGCGTGGACAATTTCTTTACGGGCAGCAAGGCCAACATCGCCCACCTGCAAAGCAGCCCTTACTTTGAATTGATGCGCCACGACATCACTTTCCCGTTGTACGTGGAAGTGAATGCGATCTACAACCTGGCCTGTCCCGCCAGCCCGATCCATTACCAGCACGACCCGGTGCAGACCACCAAGACCAGCGTACACGGTGCCATCAATATGCTGGGCCTCGCCAAACGGACACGCGCCACCATCTTGCAAGCGTCAACATCCGAGGTCTACGGCGACCCAGAAGTTCATCCGCAAACCGAAGATTACTGGGGCAAGGTCAACCCGATTGGCCCGCGCAGTTGTTACGATGAAGGCAAGCGTTGTGCCGAGACCTTGTTCTTCGATTACCACCGTCAGCATCAACTCGCGATCAAAGTGGTGCGGATTTTCAATACCTATGGCCCGCGCATGCATCCCAATGATGGACGGGTAGTGAGCAATTTCATCGTGCAGGCACTGCGCGGGGAGGACATCACGATCTACGGCAGCGGCGAGCAGACGCGCAGCTTTTGCTATGTGGATGACCTGATTGAAGCAATGGTACGGATGATGAAATCACCTTCAGACATTACAGGACCAATCAATATCGGCAACCCGGTGGAGGTGACGATGCTTGAGCTTGCCGAGCGCATTATTTCGCTCACCGAATCGACATCGAAACTTGGCTTTAAGCCTTTGCCGCAGGATGACCCCAAACAGCGCAAGCCCGATATTTCATTCGCCAAGAGCGCGCTGAAATGGGAGCCAAAGGTGTCGCTCGAAGATGGCCTGAAAGAAACCATCGCCTATTTTCGGCGCACGCTTTGATTACCGACAATTGGCATGCGTTGATATTGCTGATTTCTTGCCATGGTCGTTGACTCAAAAAAACTTTACGCGCGCCTGATCGGCTACGTAAAGCCCTATCGCCTCGCGTTCGCAGGCAGCATCCTGGCGATGGCCATCGGCGGCGCGGCGGAGGCTTCGTTTGCATGGTTTCTTAAAAACATGCTCGAAGACTTATTTGTTGATCGCGTCGGCCATGGCCCAATCTGGGCGGCGCTGGGCATCGTGCTGATATTTTTTATCAGTGGCCTGTCTCACTTCACGGCGGGCTACGGCATGCAGTGGGTGGGCAACAAAGTCATCCTCGATTTTCGCAATCAGATGTTTCAGCGCCTGATCCGCCTGCCGATTCCGTTCTTTCATCAATCGACCACCGGCACGTTGATGTCGAAAATTTCCAACGACGTCTACGGCTTGCAATTAGCCGCGACCACAGCGCTTAACAGTCTGGTGCGCGGCGGCGTGACGCTGGTGGTTTTGCTGGTCACGATGTTTCTGATTAACTGGAAACTCACCCTGATCATTTTTGCGACTGTGCCGATTCTGGGCTGGATCATCAACGTATTCGGCAAACGAATCCGCAATATCAGCCGCGATAGTCAGCAATCCTGGGGCGCGCTCAACGATGTGCTGGAAGAGTCGATCCGCAGCCAGAAAGTGATCAAGATTTTTGAAGGCGCCACGTTTGAAACCAAACGCTTCAACAGCGTCGCCAATCGTATCCGTCGTAACGCCATGCGCCATGCGCTCGCTGCGGCAGCATCCACACCGTTCACGCATTTGATCGTGTCGATGGCCATCGCGCTGGTGGTCTACCTTGCCGCCAGCCCGCAATACGGCACCGGCATGGAGGTGGCGGGTTTTGTGGCTTATATCGTTTCGGCCGGCGCACTTGTGCCACAAATAAAAGGCCTTTCCGGCGTGAGCGAACAGATACAACGCGGGCTAGCTGCGGCTGAAAGCGTATTTGGACTGATCGATGCCCAAGCTGGACAGGATCACGGCACTATTGCCATGCAACGTGCTGAGGGGCGGCTCAGCTTCGAAAACATCCGCCTGCAATATGCCAATCAATCCATCCCTGCAATCGACGATGTTTCGCTCGCAATTGAACCCGGCGAAACGATCGCGCTGGTCGGCTCATCCGGCGGCGGCAAGACCAGCCTCGTCAATCTGGTGCCGCGCTTTTTCCTGCCCACTGCCGGAAGGATAACGCTCGACGGTTACCCGTTGGACGACATCAAGCTCACCGACCTGCGCCGCCAGATTGCGTTGGTGAGCCAGGACGTGGTGTTGTTCAACGACACGGTATCGGCCAATATCGCTTACGGCAAACAGGGCACATCAACCCAGACGGAAATCGAAGACGCCGCCATTGCTGCGCATTGCCTCGATTTCATCCGTGCTCTGCCCTCGGGCTTTGATACGATCATTGGTGAAAACGGCGCGTTACTTTCAGGTGGACAACGGCAACGCCTTGCAATTGCGCGTGCGCTGATCAAGAACGCGCCGATTTTGCTACTCGACGAAGCCACGTCTGCACTGGATAGTGAATCCGAGCGCCAGGTGCAGGCCGCTTTACAAACGCTGATGCGTGGACGCACCACCATTGTCGTCGCGCATCGGCTTTCGACGATCGAGAATGCCGACCGTATCGTGGTGATGGGGCACGGCAAGATTCTTGAAGTCGGCTCGCACGCCGCGCTTTCCGGCATGGGTGGGGTCTACGCCAGCTTGCACCGGCTGCAATTCGAAAATGTCTGAGACGGCGGTCGAGTCGCCGTCGTTATCAGCTTCTTCGCTGTCCGTTTCCATCGTTGTCTATTTTCCTGATCCAACATGGCTTGGCATGACGCTTTCGTCGTTGGTATTGGCAATGTCGCACGCACGGCACGCTGGCCTACTGCGGCGGGCGAAAATCTGCATTGTCGACAATCAGTCTACGACGGCATTCTCTTCATTCGCGCTGACGTTGGTTACCGCTTGTGCGGAGGCAGACTGGATTGACAGGCTGACTATCGCCGGACACGGCAACATCGGCTACGGTCGCGCCAACAATATTGCCTTCGAACGATGCACAGATACTGACTTTCACCTGGTACTAAACCCCGACGTACAACTTTCGGAATTTGCCATCGCAAACGCCCTACGTTACCTTCAAAAACACCCTGAATGCTCTATGGTGTCACCGGTCGCTACCGCACCCGACGGTCAGCCGC
>JACMOJ010000238.1 GCA_014378085.1 Burkholderiales bacterium
CGACCAGCGCGCAATTCAACGACAGTTTTCGCCACGGCGCGCGCCACGTTACGCACTTCTTCCTGCACATTTTCGTCCTTGTCCAGCACCATGTGACTGTTCGCATACGGCTCGTAATAGCCAATGAAGCGATCCAATCGAGCTTGGGCGCCCGCATCGATGAAGCCCATCCAATCGAGCCAATCGGATAGCGCGCGACGCGATTCTTCGATGCCGGCGACATCACCGTGGATGATCAGTCCATAAGCTCGACCTGCCAGATGTTTGGGGTAATCCCAACCGGCCATCTCAATCTCCTTCGCCAACGCGGCCTTTTTTCCCGAGGTCGACGTAGGATCAGGATTCCCGCCATCCGCACAGACCAGGCGATCGATCATCAGCTTTAAAGGGCTTGGACTTTGATACCAATATACGGGTGAGACAATGATGACAGCGTGGGCGGCGGTCCACCGTTCGTAAATGTCTGCCATCCAGTCGTTGGTTTGGTTGAGTGCGGCGTTGGGATAACAGCTGCACGGCCAATGACATAAGGGCATGGCCGTCGAAACGCAGCCTTTGCAAGGATGGATGTTGCAGCCGTATTCTGACGTAAGCAAACTCAGGTCAAGGACATCGACGAACATGTCGGCCCGCTCGAGTGATTGGCGCGCGATCTCCAACAGCCTGAATGTCTTGGACATCTCACCCGGACAGCTGCCGTCATTGCGTGCTGAGCCACAGATTAACAATATCCGCGAACGCCTCGCTGGATCGCCCCAGAGTACCTGCGCAGCGTCAATACGTTGCTTGGTGGCAACCCATTGCGTTGATAAGTCATAGTCTGGATCTTCAAACCCCGGGCCGGCTTTTTGCGTGAGGGGTGCCTTCCGGCCTTCGCTGTAAGCATCCCAAGCGAGCTCTTCCAGGCGCGCGATTGATTCGTCTTCAGCTCGAAACGCTGGATCTATAAACGTTGCACGAAACCGCACGCTGAATCTCTCGCGAGAAATCGGTTCAGGCGCTTGTCCTTTATAAATTTTGATCACTAAAGCCTCCGGGGATTTGATGGTGTTAGGTCTCGTCACGTGTTGAATATCGAGTTTACTTGGTGCGTTAATCGCCACCGACGGGCAGCCGTAGGGTGGGTCATAAAAAAATTGCGCCGCTCATGGCAAAGTCACGTTAACGCAGTTGCGAAAGTTCGTCTGTTCGACATCGAACACACCGGTAATCGCGTTTCACCCGCTGTGATTCAACGACTGAAACGAATCTTCGGTGCTAAAACATATTTTTGATGGTGAAGTCGAAGCTGCGAAATTCGATACGGGGCACCTTTTTGCAAAGTCTGCCGCTCGCGTTGCCTATTGCCGGGGGAATCGGAAGTGGCAATCGGGAACACTACTTTTGGAAATACGGCAAACACTAATACTGGCGCGCCTTGTGGCAGACTTTTAGTCTGGAAGGTGCGCCGAATGGCGTTCTAGACCATCAGGCTATTTCAACCGGTAAATCGAAGCCGTCGTAAACCTTTAGCTAGGCCGACGGCTTTTCATAGTGGGTCAATCCCCGCCGGTGGCGGCGCTCTTTCGCCCTCGGCAACCCATGCAAGTATCAGCGTATACGCAACCGCCAAAACGACGGGGCCGACGAAAATGCCTACCAAGCCGAAAGCGAGCAGGCCGCCGATAACCCCTACGAAAATCAGCAGTAATGGCAGGTCGGCGCCCATCCGTATGAGCATCGGCCGCAAAAAGTTATCGAGCGTGGCGACCAAAACACTGACCACCAACAAGAACGTACCCCAGCCGCTGTCACCACTCCAGTAAAGCCATACGACCGCCGGAACCAGCACCAGCAACGGTCCCACTTGCGCGAGGCAAAGCACGAACATGATGATTGTGAGGATCCCGGCGAAAGGAACGCCGGCGACAGCAAGGGCAATACCGCCGAGCACAGATTGCACAATAGCGGTGACGCCTACACCCAGCGCAACACCGCGGATCGCTTGTCCGGCGAGGATCACAGTGGCTTCACCATGTTTGCCGCCCAAACGCCGACCGACGCGCAAAAGTGTGTCCGCGGCTGTTTCACCCTGCGCATACATGACAGCCGCGAGTGCAACGACCAGTAGACCCTGCACCATGATGTAGCCAACGGTCCCCGCTTCTGCGACTAACCAGCGCGCAAATTGCACGGCGTAAGGTTGTACTTTTGGCCATAGACCCTGAGCGCCTGCGGCCACTGTTTCCTCCCAGAAAACGACGATCTTTGGGCCAACGAGGGGCAG
>JACMOJ010000239.1 GCA_014378085.1 Burkholderiales bacterium
AGTCAGGCAACCCAGCACAATGCGCGCACGTTCGACAAGCCTGGCTTCCTCGGTGCGGCTCGTGCTCAGTCGCTCAAGTTTTACTCTGTCTTCTTCACTACACGTCACCGGTCGTGCGACCCTAGCCATGTTCGTCCCCAGGAATAGCATTAGGGGAATATACTTACATATGTTAATTAATGCAATTAGACGCTAGTACAGTTTCACGCTGCGCATATGATGAACAATCCGTTTTCCGAGCGACGCTTAGGCCGCATGTTCACCCAGCGCGGATTATCGGATCTCGCCATTGATGTTCGGCCGTTGATCGTGGCCGATGTTGGCGCCGCGCGCCAGATGATGCGCCTGGACCAACTTGCACGTGAAACACTTGCTGCGGGCGTGATCGATCCCAGTAAAACACAACGGTGGGAAGCCAGCTTGATGCGTGCTTCCGATTTAGGCGCTTTCTTCGCGAGTGTAAACGTGGTTCTGGTATCCGGGCTGCTACCGCCGCGACAGTGCGAAACCATTGGCGGACAAGCACATGAATAGCGCGGGTTTGCAGTTGCTAATGCGGTGTTTATGCGCAGCAGACAATTTTTGGCGCGTAAACTACGCAAGTTCGGTAATTGTCGCCTTCAATCAAAACACTACAAACTTCACAAAAGTTTGCGTAAATAGTTGTTCTGCACGTTAGTAGCAACGTATGCTATCGGGAAGCCTTTGTGCCACCGTTTTCCACTTTTTTAGGAGATGAAGTACATGTATTTAAAATTACGCCGCAATTACGTTCTCCCAACCGCATTGGCGTTGGCATTAACGGCTATTTCAGTGTCCGCCGCCGCGGTGCAAAAATTTGACGCCAAAATTTCTGGCGCAATGACAAAGGCTGGGGTTGAAAAACTTGGCGATGGCACGTACAAATTAATGCGATTGCCTGAGAAAGTTGAAGTCGTCAAGATTCTGGTTCGCTTCAGCGACAAAAAGGCCCTCGACGGCATTCGCAGCGCGGGTGGTACCGTCAATTCTGTTTTTGGCAATATCGCGACTGTGGCGATACCGGCGACCGCCTTGGGCACGTTGGTGTCGATGGATGAAATTCAATACATTGAGGCCGAAAGGGCCGCCCCGCTACGGCTCAATTCCAGCGTGCCGGCCACGCGGGCGAGTCTGCTTCGATCCGGCATCTCGCCTGATTTGACTGGCGCAACGGGCGCAGGCGTGATCGTCGGGATCGTCGATGACGGAATTGATTTTCGGCACCGCAGTTTCCGCAACCCCGACGGCTCCACCCGTCTTCTTGCTTTGTGGGATCAACGTGCGGCGGGTGCAGCGGGGTCTCCGCCGACGGGCTTCAACTATGGTGGCGAATGTACCGTGCAGATGCTCAATGACGCCATCAACGGCACCGGTGGCTGTACCCAGCCATCGACTGGCAACCATGGCACGCACGTCGCGGGTATTGCGGCGGGCAACGGGCAGCAGACAGGCAATGGTCAAGCGGCATATCGTTTTGTCGGTATGGCACCCAAGGCCGATATTCTGTCGTCCAATTCGATCGCGGGAGGTCTCGGGGGCAACACACCTGTTCTAGACGGGATCGCGTGGATGAAGGCAAAGGCCGCAGCGCTTGGCAAACCGTTGGTCGTGAACCTGAGTCTGGGTTCCTATTTTGGCGCTCGCGACGGCACCTCAAACTACGAGCAGGCGCTATCCAATGCGGGTGGTCCGGGCGTGGTCATCACATCGGCTGCAGGGAATGAAGGTGGAGATAATATCGTTGCCCTTGGCAAGATCTCCGCTTCGCAAACCGTAGCGACCACGTTCAGATGGGCAACTACCATCAAGGCAGATCAGCAGATCGAAATCTGGTATCCGGGCGTGAATCAATATGCGGTCAAGTTGACCGGCCCCAACGGATGCGAAATGCCGGACTTTGTCGTTGCTGGAACCAGTCGAACCTTTAATCTGCCATGCGGAATCATCGAGGTGACATCGACAGCGCCGCAGGCGAACAACGATGATCGGCAAATTCTTGTTTCGTTCAGCAGAATTACCAGCAATGTCACCGGATTTCAGGGCAACTGGACCTATGAACTGCGCGGCGACGTTGTCGCCACGCCTGACACGGATTTCTTCCTGATTTGTGGCGAAGACTCGGGGGGCCTTATTTTTACTTCAAATACCTATCCGGGATTCACGCTCGGTATTCTGACCGACACCTCGACGCCGACGCGCACCATTTCTGTCGCTTCTTACAATACCAATTTCTCTTGGCAAACGGCCGGTGGTGCCCCAAACACGCCGTCAAATTATAACCACGGCGCGATCAGTAACGTGTCCACATTTTCCAGCCGCGGTCCGCGCCGCAATTGTTCGAACCTTGCAAAATGCCCACCGGTAATGAAGCCTGAAATTGCTGCACCCGGCGCCATGATTATGTCGGCCCTGGGGCAGGACGCGAAGACACCCTCCAGCCCCGAAACCGTGGAGGCCGATGGGCATCATGTGGCCTACAACGGTACCAGCATGGCAACGCCACATTTGACAGGTGCTATCGCACTGATGCTGCAGAAGAATCCCACGCTCACGCCAGAACAAGTCAAACAGATTCTCTTTCAAACCGTCCAAACGAACGGGTTTACCACCGGCTTGCCGACCTTCAACCCAGCTTCGCCTTTGATGCCAGCATCGACCAATAATAATTGGGGCTACGGCATTCTTGATGCGCAGGCGGCGGTTAACGCTGTCCCGGCTTCTGGTGGCGGGACCCCAACGACGAATCCCTACACGGGACTCTGGTGGAACGCACCGGCAAACTCCGAGTCTGGTTGGGGAATGAGCCTGACGCAACGCGGCTCTATCCTGTTTATGGCCTGGTACACCTACGATTCTTCGGGCGCACCAGTCTGGTATGTGATCACCAATTGTCCTGTCGTGGGAACCAGTTGTAGCGGCGATATTTTCTCGGTCTCAGGTGGTGTCCCGGTGACCGTGCCTTGGAATAACCCGACGCTAAGCGTATTGCCGGTGGGCCGGGGAACATTCGCATTTGCAGATGCCAGCAACGGCGTATTTACCTACACCCTCAACGGCGTGGCAGGCGTGAAAAACATCACACGTCAGGTATTCGTAGCGAGCGGCACCCCGCCAGCGGTGGATTACACGTCCCTGTATTGGGCCGCGCCGGCCAATTCGGAGTCCGGCTGGGGTGTTTCCCTCACCCAGCAGTTCGGCATCATCTTTGTCGCGCTATATACCTATGACGCGAACAGAAAACCTATCTGGTACGTCGTTACCAATTGCCCTGTCGTCGGCAATGGCTGTACGGGACAGTTGTTTCAGGTGAATGGCGGTCGTATTCCAACTGACGCATGGGGCAGCCCGGCACTGAACGTACAACCGGTTGGAAACATGACCTTATCATTCACGGACGCCAGCAACGGCACGATGAGCTTCACCATCAACGGCGTCGCGGGTTCCAAGGTGATAACGAAACAGATTTTCTAGCGTGGCGGTTGTCTGAAGAATCCTCGCCGCCAGTCTGGTGTGGCGGTGGCCACAGAAAATTTGATCGATCCGCTATCGTAAACCGTAGAATGTTTATTGGCGCGCTTTCTCAGGCATTTATTGCTGAAAAAGCGCGCCAATACTAGTGTTTTTTTTAGCGGCTGGTTTATCTAGGCGCTGAGAATCGGCGCAATTGGATGTTGCTACTTGTCACTCAATGTAAACGCGCCATCCCAATCAGCGGGCGGCTCGCTCGCAATAGAATCCCGGAGGTAGGTTAGATAGATTTCTGCGACGCGTTGATAGCCGGGTTCGGTCGCGAGTGACACGAAAATATCTTTGGCCGCACTCCACTGGCGCGCTCGAAAAAGTGCCAGCGCGCGGTGGTGACGTTGAACGAGGTTGCGCACGCGAAGATCCAGTTGATCAACCAAACCGAGTGGTTGAAATATGCGCACGGCCGTGTTTTTACCCAGAACGCGGACCTTATCCAGTTCAAGATAGACAAGATTTCGGGCATGAACTGCCGTCGTTTCACCAACGATGATCGGCACCCGGTAGCGTTTCGTCAGA
>JACMOJ010000240.1 GCA_014378085.1 Burkholderiales bacterium
ATCATTTTCACGACAAACAGTGATATCGCGGTGACGACGGCAGACCACACAACGGCCACACCAACTGCTTTGGCTTGGATTAGCACTTGCTCGCCAATAGAAGTAAAGCCCGTCGCTGCAGTCACCCAATCGGTAACAAAGCCCGGGCCGCCGAGTGCAGGTGAGACAAACACGCCGGTCAACAGCGCACCTAAGATGCCGCCCACCGCATGTACACCAAACACGTCAAGCGAATCGTCCGCCTTCAGCAGTTTCTTCAGGCCAGTAACACCCCACAAACACACGATACCGGCGGCGGTGCCAATCACGAATGCACCAGGAATGCCAACGTTGCCTGCTGCCGGTGTGATGGCCACCAGACCGGCAACCGCGCCGGAAGCTGCACCGAGCATTGAAGGTTTGCCCTTAAGCAGCCATTCGGCGAACGTCCATGACAACACTGCACACGCTGTGGCCAGGAAGGTGTTCATAAAGGCCAAGATTGCGGAGTTACCGGCTTCGAGCGCGGAGCCCGCGTTGAAACCAAACCAGCCAAACCACAGCAGTGAAGCGCCGATCATGGTCATGGTCAGGCTATGTGGTGCCATTGCTTCTTTGCCGTAGCCCATGCGCTTACCAAGCATGTAGGCCGCTACCAGGCCGGCGACACCCGCGTTGATGTGCACCACCGTGCCGCCCGCGAAATCGAGCGCACCCCACTGCCACAATAATCCGGCTTTGGCGTTCAGCCCGTCGACCAATTTAGGATCGGCGTACGCGTCCGGGCCCATCCAGAACCACACCATATGGGCAAGCGGCGCGTAGCTGAACGTGAACCAAAGCGCCATAAACAACAATACGGCAGAGAACTTCATCCGTTCGGCCACTGAGCCCAGTATCAGACAGCAAGTGATTGCGGCGAACGTTGCTTGGAAGGCAACAAACAACATTTCAGGAATCACGACACCCTTGCTGAAGGTCGCGGCCATCGCAAACTCGCCCTTGCCGAGGTTCGCCACGCCATTGAGGAAGAGTCGATCAAAGCCGCCAATAAAGGCGTTACCCTCGGTGAAGGCTAGGCTATAACCATAGACGACCCATAACACGGTGATCAGTGAGAAAGTAACGAACACCTGCATCAACACGGACAGCATGTTTTTGGATCGTACCAAGCCGCCGTAGAAAAGCGCCAACGCTGGCACACTCATGAGCAACACCATCGCGGTACAGATCAGCATCCAGGCAACATCGCCTTTGTTGGGCACGGGTGCCGGAGCTGGTGCAACCGCGGCGGGTGCCGCTGCTGGTGCTGCTGCGGGTGCCGCGGCTGGTGCTGCGGGTGCGGTAGCGGTTGCCGTAGCGGCCGGGGCAGATGGGGTGGTTTCAACTTTTTTGTCTTGCGCGTGAACAGTACCGATACTGCCTGCGGCAATTGACAACACAAACGCGATGGAAGCGATAAGCGATTTCATATTAATAGCCTCCCTTGGTTACAAAGCATCCGCGCCGGTTTCACCGGTACGAATACGAACGACATGTTGAAGGTCGAAGACAAAAATCTTGCCGTCGCCGATCTTGCCGGTATTGGCGGATTTCTGAATGGCTTCCATGACTTGGTCGAGCAAGTCATCTTTAATCGCAGCTTCGATCTTGACCTTCGGTAGAAAGTCGACCACGTACTCCGCGCCGCGATACAACTCTGTGTGTCCCTTTTGGCGTCCAAATCCTTTGACTTCTGTGACGGTGATGCCTTGCACGCCGATGGCGGATAGGGCCTCACGCACTTCATCTAGCTTGAACGGCTTGATGATGGCGGTAACCAGTTTCATGTTGTGTACTCCCGGTGGTTAAGATTCAACATTGCCAATCTCCGAACGTCGGGGAAGATCGGCACTGTGTTTTGTTGAGTCGAGGCTGCTATGCAGTCGGTTTAAAACGACTTGGAAACGAATGCGACCAGACGCCCCTTGCTCCAGTCTTTGCCAAGATAGGTGTAGTTGGCTTCAACAGCATTGGTGGTCTTGTAATAGGCACCTGCGTTCCAGCCGTCACCGATGTCATAGGTGCCACCAGCTTTGTAGACAGTGTAGGTAAAGCCACCATTGTTTTTATAGGTTTGGCGGGCGACCTGCGCATTGAGGGTGAGCTTCGGCATTACTTCTTGCGCCCAATTGAACTCGGTAAAGGTAGAGCCTTTACTGTTGATGACGCCGAACGTGTTGCCAGTGGAGTAGGAGTACTTAAAGCTAAACGGACCGCCGGACAGGCCGACATACACTTCGTCGGTGTTCGGTTTGGCGAGAGCAACAGTCTTGACCCGTGCGAACGTAACCGATTGTTCGTCAGAGCCGATGTATTCGTAACGCAGATAACCAATATCCATCGTCACGTCTTTGACCAGCTCAAACTTGAAGCCGCCAAACAGGTCTAGCTCGACACCACCAGCGCTGCCAGTAACGGTGCTGCCGCGCGGTGCACCTTGTGTCACGACAGTTTTGGTATCTTTGATCCACTTGATGTTTGATAGAAACGCGCCGGCGTAGAAACCGGACGAATGGGAGTAGTCAAAATTCAGCTGGCCTGCGGGCTTTTCGGAGGTCTGGCTAATGCCGCGGTATTCATACTCGCTGTAGAGCGAAATTTTGGTTGCGAACGTATGCTCTGGTGTCGGTGCCGGTGCCGGTGCGGCTTGCGCTGCGGCGTTGGTAGCGGCCACAGCACTTGCGGCAGTGACGGCTGCAACGAGCAATTTCATGACGGTCGGGTTGCGGTTAGTTCTGTTTTCCAATTTGATGCCCCTTTGTGGTTGTAGACAATTGTTGATGCCACCACGCTAGATTTAGCATAGACCGTGCCATCTGTTGCACTGCGGTAACTACTAGAAAGATAAGGAATTTATTGCAGTTGAACGGCTTTATGCACCAGTAGGCCGCGCGAAAATTACTCATCGCCCTACTTTGGTGCGCCCGTCTTTGTCTAGCGAAACAACCCGATGGGGCCAGCGATGTTCCTGAGGCTCGTCCCACGTTGTCGAAGCCATTGCATTAACCACGATGCATCAACCACGATGCATCAACGGCCATGCACCAACGACCATGCGACCGGTGCGCGTTACAATGCGCGGATGAGTAATGACAGACCCTACACGCCCAACCCTGTTTTCGACAAACTCACTAGCCTCGCGCAACGCGTCGGTGAGGCTATTGCCGCGTCGCCGGCGGGGGAACTAGAAAAAAACGCACGCCAACACTTTGTTTCGCAATTAGCCAAGCAGGGGTTGGTAACGCGTGAAGAGTTCGACGCGCAACGTGCGTTGCTGGACAAGACGCGCGCGACGTTACAGACCCTCGAAGCTAAAATCGCGGCACTCGAAAACAAGTCGGCCTAATGTCGCTGGCGGTACTTACCAGCCGTGCGTTGACCGGTATGGAGGCGCCGCTAGTGACGGTCGAAGTGCATCTTGCCAATGGCTTGCCGTCGTTCACCATTGTTGGTTTGCCCGAGCTCGAAGTCAAAGAAAGTAAAGACCGGGTGCGGGCGGCATTACAAAATGCACGCTTCGAATTCCCCGCCCGCCGTATCACCGTCAACCTCGCACCGGCGGATTTGCCCAAAGATAGTGGGCGATTCGATTTGCCGATCGCCATTGGCATTTTGGTGGCGACCGGACAGCTGCCAGGTGACAAGCTTGATCGATATGAGTTTGCGGGGGAACTTGCGCTGACCGGCGAGTTACGCCCCATTCGCGGTGCGCTGGCGATGGCGCTAAAGGCGCATCGTGATGGTCGTGCATTCATTCTGCCGAAAGCCTCGGCGGTGGAGGCGGCGTTGGTGAAGGATGCGACGGTGTTGCCCGCGGAATCGTTGTTACAGGTATGTGCACATTTGGCCGGCCGCGAGGCAATTGCACCATATGTGGTCGACCCGAAACAACCCGCCCAATTGCGACATGACATCGCCGATTTTGCGGATGTCAAAGGGCAAGCGGCCGCTAAACGCGCGCTGGAGATTGCCGCCGCAGGCGGACACAGCATTCTCATGATGGGGCCGCCAGGGACGGGCAAAACCATGTTGGCGCAACGTTTTGTCGGCGTATTGCCGAAGATGACCGACGACGAGGCGCTTGAGACCGCCGCCGTGCAAAGCTTGACTGGCGGTTTCAAACTCGAGCGCTGGAAACAGCGCCCATTTCGCAGCCCGCATCACACCGCTTCGGGTGTGGCGCTGGTGGGCGGCGGATCAAATCCGCGCCCCGGCGAGATTTCACTCTCGCACCATGGCGTGTTGTTTCTCGATGAGTTGCCAGAGTTTGATCGCAGTGTGCTCGAAGTGTTGCGTGAGCCATTAGAGTCCGGCCGCATCACCATTTCACGTGCAGCGCGCCAAGCGGACTTTCCTGCGGAGTTTCAATTGGTCGCGGCAATGAATCCGTGTCCGTGCGGCTATCTGGGCCATTACAGCAACAAGTGCCGCTGCACACCCGATCAAGTCGCGCGTTACCGTGGCAAAATTTCCGGCCCGCTGCTGGATCGAATTGATTTGCAAATTGAAGTCCCTGCGGTGCCGCAGCTTGACTTGGTCAAGGTCGAGCGTGGTGAGGCGAGCGAAACCATTCGACAGC
>JACMOJ010000025.1 GCA_014378085.1 Burkholderiales bacterium
ATTATTTATGGTAACCAATGTTATGCCTCGGCGTCCCCGCATACAGTGAAATGGTGTCCCGCTCCAAGTCGTGCAACGCGGGCACAACCGCGAGCCACGCTCCTTTAGCGATGATGACTACACCAGCCACCTGCACTGGCTCGATACCGAATTGTCAGATAGCGCTACGAACTGCGCCCGCATGGCTGATCTGATTGCACAGAAAGCGACAAACTCCGGTGCGATAGCCCTGCGAGCGCCCTTTATTCTGTGACGGGAACGTTCAGAATCTGTAGGTCAGGTTGGTGTAAACGAACCGTCCGCGTACATCGGCGTAGCTGAGATCATAACTACCGATAAAACCCGAACCCGAATTCGCGTAGGGCGGGTCGCGATCCAATAAGTTCTTGATCCCGACCACGACGCGCAAAGACTTGAAGCCGCTGTAGACCGCCTGCAGGTCGTACGTTTCGTAAGCCCCCACCGAACGCAATGGTACGGTCGCCGCCTGCAGAGCGGTCCGGGTATCGTAGTAGGAATTCTGAAAATTCTGCGCCAGCGTCGCCGCCCAAACGCCACTCTCCAAGGTGAAACTCGCCGTATGCCGCCAGCGCAAAACCACGCCCGGCGTGGTACCGGAGGTCACGTTGATTGCATTGGCGAATGAGCCGTCGAGGTTTTGCGTCTCGTATTTTTGCATGTAAGTGCCGCTAGCCCGTGCCGTAACCTTGTACTCTGCGTAATTGAGCAAACGCGCTTTGACATCAACATCAAAGCCCGACACATTTACCTTGCCCAGATTGGTTAGCTGCTGCGAGATGCCTGTAATACGTCCGACCCCGCCTGGATTTCCGTCCGCCGGACCCCGTTCGATCAGATTTGCGTAGACGGTCGGATTGGCCAGAATCGTCGATACGGGGACCCCCGTCCGAATGACATCCTTCAGGTCGATACGAAAGGAATCGATGCCGATTGAAAACACCTTGCTCGGCTCGAAAAGCACACCGAGCGTAGTGGATCGGGATTTCTCCGGCTTCAGCGCTGAGTTGCCGCCATTGATGGTCACGAACTGATTCGAACAGTCGATGTCGGTCGTCGGTCCCCCAAGAGGGCAGCGCAGCAGATCGCGTTGGCCGTTGGTCGTTATGCCGAACGAGACTGGGGAGTACAGGTCAACCAGCGTCGGGGCGCGAAAGCCGGTACCGACGGCGGCACGTAATAACACCGCATCGGTCGGTTGCCAGCGAATCGACGCTTTTGGATTGGTGGTGGTGCCAACGCGTTGGTAATTGTCATAGCGCACCGCCGCATTCGCCTCCAATCCTTTGACGATCGGGATGCTGACTTCCGCGTAAGCGGAACGTACGTTGCGGTCGGCGTTCAGCGGCACACCCGCGCCGCCAAAACCGGCCACGAGGAAATCTTTGTTGGTCTGCGATGGCGAAAGGTCGAGCTTTTCCTTGCGCACTTCTCCGCCGAGCGCGAGATTGACAGTTCCACCTGGTAACTGGAACAGTTCGCGGGAGCCCTTGGCGGCAATGCTGGTAACCGATGTTGTGTTGACAAACCAGTTCCCCCTGAAAATAGTCGCTTGCGCAGCCGCCAGTGCTGCCGGATCGGCCGTTGCACCGAAAGGATTGATCACACCCGTATTGAGCAGCGACAGATACTGATTAAACAGAGGCCAACCGTCGACCAGATTTTCGCTGATCTTGTTCTTTGCGTACAAGAACGACGCATCGTAATCCCACCCCATGCCCATGCCCCGAAAACCGGCGACGACGCGTGAATTGTCGGTGACATCCTCTGTCACTCGCTGTCCGGTCGGAATGGATCGAAACTGCAGCACGAGAGGTTGGCCGGCAAGCCCGTTGGCGGTCGCAAATGCGGCGGGGTAGTACGGACTAGTGGGCGGCAGCAGCGAATAAGCCGAACCGATGAATCGCCGCAGCCCGGGGAATGCGGCATAACGTGTATCGAGCAAAGTACGTAATGTCGCGGTGTACGGATGGGTGGCGGTGAGTGACGAGCCGTTAATCAAGACATGTTGAATAGTGTTGGTTGTCTTGTTGCGGGTGAAGTTGGTTTCGGCATAGGCCTCTGCCGACGCCGACAAATTAAGGCGCCCCGTCAAAAGCCCAGTCCACTGTTCAGACAGTGGCTGGATGGCGACATACGGGGAATTGTCGTAGCGGCAGTTGCCGGGATTTGTCGGCTGCAACGGCGACACGAGCGAAAAAGGTCCGCAATTCGGATAGTTGGCTGAACGTAGCGCCAGATTGGAGGGCAGTACTATGCTCGCTGGAAATGCCGTATTACTGGTCCGGTCGAGTTGTTCGCCGACGTTCAAATTGCTTGCGAATGGGCGGTCCGAGCCAATGATCGGCTTGACCTTCTGATAGGACGTGCCGATATTGATGTTGTAACGATCTTTGCTCAGGTCACCCAATCCGACGAACAACGAAGCCTTCACATCGTCGCCGCCGCCCGTCCGGGTTGGCGCGCCCAATGTGACCGAAATCTCCCTCCCTTCGAAGTCTTTGCGCAAGATAAAATTGACGACCCCGGCAACGGCATCACTGCCGTATACCGCAGACGCGCCATCGCGGAGCACTTCAATGCGTTCGATTGCGGCGAGGGGAATGGTCGACACGTCTATCGCCGGCGATCCTCCCGCCGGCGCCGTGCGACGGCCATTTAGCAGGACGAGAGTGCGCGCAGAGCCGAGACCGCGCATCGAGATGAGCGACGCTGAACTGCCACCCCCCTGTCCGCCGCCGGCTCCCGTGTTGGCCACGCTGGAGCTGCCGCCGCTGGAATTGGTGGCAATACTGCGCAGCAATTCTTCGACATTGCCGGCACCACTACGCTGGATTTCCTCACGAGTGATTACCAGAACAGGCAAGGCGGTTTCGCCCTCAATCTGTTTGATTGACGAACCTGTTACCTCGACTTTTTCGAGTTTTTGTGACCCGGTTTCCGTCGTCTGGGCGTGAACGGCACCGCCTGCGAGCGTGAGCGCGCAACCAAGAGCGACTCGTACATCCCTACGTAAATGCCGCATGTAAATTCTTTTCATTGCCAGTACCCTTTCAATAAATCAGCAAGAAGTGACAGCGGATAAAGTGTTATGTGTGGAGTCCTGCTTATGGTGCAAGTAAACGAAACATATATCTATGACGCCGCGGTGACAAGTCGCCGCCTGCAAGGGGCGCAACCAGCCGCACTGAAGGTTTTGCTGGGTAAACCGGCGCATCCGCGAAAATCCGGTAACAATCATCCCATGATAAAAAGTGGCTAATGGCGTGCAAGTCTGCAGCGGGATAAGCGCCTCCCGTTTTTAGGGCAGGATACTGCGCTCCAAACGTGACGATTAGCGGCAGCATGGTGTGGCCGTCATAAATTAAAGGGGTC
>JACMOJ010000241.1 GCA_014378085.1 Burkholderiales bacterium
CGGCGCAAAGTGGTGCCGATTGTCGATTTGTGCCACTTCGGCGTGCCCGACTTCATCGGCAACTTCCAGAATCCGGATTTTCCGCAGCTGTTCGCCGATTACGCGCGCGCGTTCGCCCGGCAATATCCCTGGATTCAGCTGTACACGCCGGTCAACGAAATGTCGATCTGCGCGCTGTTTTCCGCTCTTTACGGCTGGTGGAATGAGCAGCAACGCAGCGACCGCGCGTTTGTCACCGCCCTCAAGCATTTGGTAAAAGCCAACCTGCTGGCCATGCGCGCCATACTCGACGTGCGTCCTGACGCGCTGTTCATCCAGAGCGAATCGAGTGAATATTTTCATGCCAAAAGTCCGCAGGCCATCGCGCCGGCCGAAACCATGAATGCGCGGCGCTTTCTGTCGCTCGACTTGAACTATGGCAGGCGCGTCGATTCGGGCATGTACGAGTACCTGATGGACAATGGCATGACACGCGAGGAATATCATTTTTTCCTCGACAATAATCTGAAACACCATTGCATCATGGGCAACGATTATTACCAGACCAATGAACACCTGGTGTCAGACAACGGCGACACCAGGCCAGCGGGCGAGATTTTCGGCTACGCCGTCATTACCCATCAGTATTACAACCGCTACCGCCTGCCGGTGATGCACACCGAAACCAATTTTTGCGAGGGTCCGCGCGGCGATGAAGCGGAGAACTGGCTGCGCAAGGAATGGGCCAACGTGATGCGGGTGCGCAATAACGGCGTGCCGATCGTCGGCTTTACCTGGTATTCGCTGACCGACCAGGTCGACTGGGATAGCGCGCTGCGCGAGAACAATGGCAACGTCAACGCACTCGGTCTGGCCGACCTGAACCGTAACCTGCGCCCGGTCGGCATCGCTTTCCGCGATCTGATCCGCGACTGGCTTGAAGTGTTGCCCACGCAAAGCGTGTGCCTGCAAGTGCCGGTGGCGATGGAACTTGATTATCCTGCCTACTCCATGGCCGAGGCAAGGGTCGACAGCGCCGCTCAAGCTACCAGCGCGCCTCGCAATACGGAGTGATCAAACAGCAGAGGTAAAACCATGCAGCTCCAGGGACTCAAAGACAAGGTCGCCATCGTGACCGGCGCCGCGGGCGGCATTGGCCTGGCCTGCGCGCAGCGGTTGCTTAACGAAGGCGCGCGCGTTGTGCTTGCCGACCGCGACGAAGTGCGCTTGGCAAGCCAAGCGTGCGACGCTGTAAGTACGTTTGCCGCCGGTCAGGTTCTGTCCCGCCACTGCGATGTGGGCGTGGAGGCGGACGTGATCGCCACGGTCGATCGTGCGATCAGCGAATAGGGGCAACTCGATATCATTGTCAATAATGCCGGCCTGATGCTGTTCAAGCCAATCGAGCAATTGACCGGGGAGGACTGGCTGCGCGTGCTGCAGGTTGACCTGATCGGCGCGTTTTTCTTTACCAAGCAGGCGTTTCTCAAGATGGGCCAAGGTGGAGCCATCGTCAACGTGGCCAGCGTGCACGCGCTCGCGACGTCAGCACTGGTATCGATCTATGCGGCGGCAAAAGCGGTCTTGCTGTCGCTGACCCGTTCTGCAGCCATTGAAGGCAAGCCAAAAGGGATCAGGGTCAACGCCATCGTACCCGGCGCGGTCAACACGCCGATGCTATGGTCCAATCCAAACGTCCAATCGGGTGCTGAAAAAGTGCTCCCCGAAGACGTGGGCACGGTCGAGGACATTGCCGCCGCGATCGTCTACCTCGCTTCGGACGATGCGCGTTTCGTTCAGGGGGCGGCACTGCGCGTCGATGGAGGCAGACTCGGCAAGCTGTAAAGCAATGCGCTCGGCAAACGACCTGAATTAAAACGATTCTAAGATTGCGGATCGGACGGGGTGGTTCAATTCCGGGTAACACGTGACGCGCGGATTGTTGCGGTTGAGCGATACTGTTGCCCCTTCACCTGAACCGTCGTCACACATGAATTTATCCGCTTGCCCAGCAGCCAAGCTGCTTGATGCCGACCGAATTAATCTACCTTGATCGGACACGGCTCTTAGTGCCTGTTTGAAATCTTTTTGCCAAGTC
>JACMOJ010000026.1 GCA_014378085.1 Burkholderiales bacterium
ATCTTTCGTGTAGGGTAAGGTCCGAACGTTTCATGGCATTGTCCTTTCGTCTTGAGAAACAAAAGGGTACCGCCGTTCGATACCTTACCCCCTAAATCAACACCCTAAAGGTCGTCGACATTTGGTGTTGAATTCACGAAAATGCCGGAAGATGCCCGCCAATAAACGAATTTTGTTACTAATTAAAGCGCTCGGCAATGATTGCTGACGTGCTGAGATCGCCGACGCAAGCGCGATTGTTACGGACCCGGAAAGAATTTCTGGAGCTTGTGTGTTCTAGCATTGACACCGCTACCCAATGTGCACATTGCGACTGACAGCGCTAACTCGACTACCGATAACGTTGTTGCTCGCACCATTGCTGCCACATCGTTCGATACGCGGTGTTTAGTTCTGATGCCACCCGCTTAGATCGGGCGTCGTCACCAGAATTTAGACGGTTACGCAGACGCTGGCGCAAAGTATCCAGTGCGTGCAGGTCGTCGAGCGCGGTAAGTACCTTTTCCACATAGGCGTCTTCGGTCTCGGCAATCCAGTCGCGAAGCCCCACCGATGCCAACACACCAGCGCCTACACGCGACATGGTGCGATCACCGGAAAGCGTCACAAAGGGAACGCCCATCCATAACGAGTGATAACTTGTCGTGCCACCGTTGTAGGGAAATGGATCGAGTGCTAAATCGATTTGCTGATGCAGTGCCAGATACGCTTGAAGTGGCATCCAAGGCTGAAACGATATACGGGTTGCATCAATACCCTCGGCCGCAAACAAGCCAAGCAAGCCAGTCTTTAGTGCCTCGTCGGAAGCGCTGCCTAACAACAGCCGCGTGCTCGGACGTGCCACTAATATGCGCGACCATAACGCGACAACCGGCGGTCGAATTTTTCTCGGATTATTCAAACAAGCGAGTGTGATGCCGTTGCCCGAAAGTGCGGGTAGCGGGCCCACTGAGGGCGCATTGGCTGCTGCCTGAAATGCCGCGCCGCCACCGGGCAACCTCACCAGTGTCTCAGAGTGCCATTGATCGGTAACCCCGCTGGGGTCCAGTGCTTCGTCGGTGATGCGGTAGTCCATCGCGTCGAGCCCCGTGGTGCCGCCGTACCCAATACAAGTCACCTGAACTGGAGCGGGTTTACGCGCAAACACCGGCAGGCGGTTGTAAGCGGTGTGTCCGGAGAGGTCCACCAGAATGTCGATGCCATCTGCCATGATTTTTTGGGTCAACTGTTCGTCGTTTAAGTGAAGACACGGCGTCCAAACATCAACATAACTTGCCAAACGTTTAGTCATGCCATCAACCTGTGCGTGGTTGCTGTAAATGTGCAGCTGAAAATTCTCGCGATTGTGAAACGCCAGGATGGGCTCAAGGAAAAAAGCCACCGCGTGGTGGCGCAAATCGCCCGACATGTAGCCAATTTTCAAGCGGCGTAAGGGATTCGGTGTGTTGGCGTGTTTAGGCCAGCGGGCGCGTTGTGGCGCTTCAATCGCCGCTGCAAAATTGCGGTGCGCTGCGTACAAATCCTCGTTGGAAATGTTGTGATCGTTTTGAAGACAAAACAAATAGTCACTGAACACAGCGGCGTGGTCTGGCTGGAGTCGCAACGCATCGCGATAACTTTCGGTGGCCGCCGCGACATTACCCAGCGCCAGCTGGACCGAGCCGGTATTGCCGAGCGCCTCCACGAAGCCAGCTTGTAGTCGGCACGCTGTTTGATAGCTGGTTAATGCCTCACTCAATTTTCCTTGTTGCTGGAGTACCGCGCCGAGATTTTTATGGGCAATGGCAGAATTTGGCGAAAGCTCAACCGCGCGTGACAGATGACGTAGCGCCATTTCACATTCATTGATGCTGTAGTAAAACTTGCCAAGATTGCAATGCGCGCTGACAAATTCAGGGTTGAGCGAGAGCGCAACATGAAAAGCGGATTCAGCTGCGGGCAGTTCACCGACTGAGACCAATGCGTTGGCAAAGTTGTATAACGCATCGTGGTCTTTGGGATTCAAGCCAATGGCGGTTTGGAATGATGGGATTGCTTCCAGTGCCCGGCCAAGCGCGACCAACGACAGCGCAAGCGCGTGATGTGCCACGGCGTAGTCGGGCTTCAAACGTGTCGCGTGTTGGAACGCCGAAACCGCCCGCTCGTAATCACCAGCTGACGAACAGCCCACCCCAAGGTTGCGCCAAGCAATGGCGTTGTTTGGATCAATCAGCGTAATCCGCGACAAGTACGGGATTGCCTGTTGCGGCCGTTGTTGCTTGAAGTAAAAACTGCCGGCTGCTATCAGCGCTTTCGACGACTGACGGTCTGCTTCAATGGCGCGCGTAAAGTGCTGTTCGGCTTCAAGAAGCTTTCCAGCCGCCGCATAACGCTGTGCTTGCTCGAGCAACGCCGATGAAGCGCGCTGCTGTTTACTACGATGATGTGCTTGACGATTCAAGGGGTGTCCCTGAGGAGATAATTGAGATCGATTATCGGGAAGAAAAATTGTTGGCAATGCTTAAGTTAGCCTAGAAATCCACGCTATTTCCGCTCGTTGTTGAGCGCAGTCGTTGCAGTGTCGTCCGCTCTGCGCCGACTAAAATGGTTCGGTTGAAAGAGCTATCCACGCCGCCCCACGCGGTCCACGCATTTTTAAAAGGTACCGCCATGCAGCAGATCGTCAATTTTGTCTTGGAGCTTGATAAGTTGAAGGCCGTCACGCGTAAAACGCGGCCACTTGGCCAAGATCGTTACGAAAACTCTGCGGAGCACAGTTGGCAGATCGCCCTGTTTGCGTCATCACTGGCCCATTACGCCGCCGTGCCGGTGAATGTTGATCGTGTCATTGCGATGCTGTTGGTGCACGACATCGGCGAAATTGATACGGGCGACACGATGGTTTACGTGACAGAAGGACAGGCCGAACGCAAATTGGCTGAGCGGGTGGCCGTCGAACGCATTTTTGGCCTCCTGCCAGATGACCACCGCGATAAGCTCCTGTCACTTTGGCAAGAGTTCGAAGACGGCGAAACACCTGAAGCACGTTTTGCGCACGCCGCAGATCGAGCGATGCCGGTGTTGCTTAATCTGGCTAACGACGGTCAAAGCTGGCGCGAAAATGGCATCACCCACGCTAGAGTCGTCGCGCGAATTGGTCCGCCGATTGAAGCGGGATGCCCGGCATTGTGGACCTACTTGGAAGCGCAGTTAAACGAAGCCCAGCAACGTGGCTGGTACGGTGGCGTAACCGCATAATTTGGAAGCGTTGCGATAAATTCGTTACAAATAATTATCGCGCGCTAGGTCAAGTCCTGTGTAAGGCGTTATCTCCCCATGATTGGCTGATTTTCAGCCATCAACCGCACCAGTAGATCGTGGTGCGCAAACGAGGTGAGTCAGTATGCCGATACCAAGAGTCGCACTTTTGGTAATGCTCACCACGGGCGCTGCGGGTTTTTTTGCCGCGCCTATCGCTACTGAGGCGCGCTGCGGTGGGGAAATTTCAATTCAGATTGCACCACCGCTAATCCCGTATGAAACACTGCCGTCGCCAAAGCGCGGCTACGTTTGGGTCAACGGCGACTGGAACTGGCGTCACCACCGTCACGTGTGTGTGCCTGGCACGTGAGTACGAGAGCGCCGTGGTTATGTCTATCACCCCAATCAATGGGAGCAGCGCAGCCGCGTTTGGTATCTGTGTCGTGGTCGTTGGGAGCGAGACGGCGACGGCGTGGCGAACAATCGTGACCGCTACCCTGACAATTCTTACCGGCGATAAATATAGACTGCTCGAAGTCCACGCCGACGCTGTCCGCCCGTG